>WOUX01000041.1 GCA_009773075.1 bacterium
CAGGCTATTGTGGAAGTCCACAACCTTGAAGAATTGAAGATGGTTCTTCAAACAGAGGCTGAAATTATCGGCATAAACAACCGGGATCTGAAAACCTTCAAAACCGACATATCTACAACAGAACGTCTCATCAAAGAAATCCCGCAGGATAAGATTGTGGTGAGTGAAAGTGGCATCAATACAGCCGAAGATATTTCAAGATTAAGGGAGTGCGGGGCACATGCCTTTCTCATCGGAGAAAGTCTTATGAGGGAGAAGGATATAGCGAAAAAACTCATCGAATTTCTTTCCTTCCAATAGAGAAAATCCCTTTCCCATTTATCCTTACATTCATAATACGGTAGTGTCAGTCGTCCGTTGTCAGTGGTCAATTGTGTTTGTATATCCAAAGTAACTATTCAGGTAGGCACAGAGCACCAAAGGCACAAAGTAGGAAAAAACAACGAAACAACCCTGCTCCGCCAAAGCGCTTCGTGGTGGCGAGTCGCCAAGGCGAATCGACGGAGTAAGCCTTTCTGCTTTGTGCCTATGTGCCTTTGTTACTTTGTGCCTGAGTAGTTACAGACATTTCATTAAAGCGACATACTTTTTCAGAACTCCAGGCGAATATAAAGGTAGAAATTACGAGATATTTATAGTAAACTCTCAATACGATACTTTTTAAAGCTCTCGCTAAGAAAATGATAAAAAACCAGGAACTACTTAAAAAATTCGAAAATAGCCTTATCAGAGATGAAGGAAAACTGCCTTTTGAGCAGTCTATTAAGCTCTTTACATCTATGTGGAATCAGGGGGTAAACCTCGGTGTACTACCTTGTAGCGACTCCATGGAAGGGATAGATGTAGACATAAAGATTGCAAAGGTGCTTAATTCATGTTTGAAAAGCTCCTCTCCAGAATAGGTGCAAACCTCAATAAACGAAGCCTTCCCTATATGATTATCGGGGGACAGGCTGTGTTGCTTCACGGAGAACCCCGTCTTACCAGGGATATAGATATTACCCTCGGTGTGAATACCGATCATCTTGATGAACTTCTTTCTCTTGTTCAAGAACTCTCCCTTAAATCAATCCCCAATGACATAGAATCATTTGTCAGGCAAACTATGGTACTGCCCGCCTTAGATGAAACAACAGGGATAAGGGTTGATTTCATCTTCTCATTTACTCCTTACGAAATAGAGGCAATAAAGAGAGCAGTAAAGGTAGTAATACTCGATCAGGAGGTGAATTTTGCCTCTCCTGAAGATCTGATATGAAAAGGATTTTTTGAAGAACTTTGAGGGGGTATTGAAAGAGGTAGAGAGTTAAGGAGTTGAGTGTTCCAGTACAAAAAATTGACCATTGCAATTGTATTGCAAATTTACCTTGTAATTTTGCAATGCGAATGGTAGTATCTCGGTATGAAATTTATAAAACGAAATATTACCGATGTTTTTTTGTCTAAAATAAAGCAAGAGCGGACAGTCGTGCTTACCGGAGCCAGGCAAACGGGTAAAACCACTCTTTGTGAAGGCATCCTTCCTCAATGCATAAATCAACCCTATACCTATATATCCTTTGATGACCCAGATGAGAGGCTTAGATTTCAAAACTCGGCGATAGCTATCCTGGAATCGCTTGACACTCCTTTAGTAATACTCGATGAAGTTCAGAAGATACCAGCATTGTTTGATTCATTAAAATATGTCATAGACAGGCAGAAAAGAAACCTGGCTTCTCAAAAAAAGGTTTTCATTCTGACAGGATCATCACAACTGCTTTTACTTAAGGATGTCAAGGAAACCCTTGCAGGAAGAGTTGCTTTATTGAATCTATTTCCATTTTCACTTTCTGAAGTCTCGGAAGGTTCCCCGATTCCACTGCTCACAAGAATCTGGAAACAGGGTAAGTTAGAAAAAGAAGAGGTTGAAGTGTCAAACATTTCCCCCCCCGAAAAAATTCGTAGCGTGATGGCTATAACCAGAGAACATCAAGTATGGGGAGGTTATCCTTCCGTATGGCAGATAAAGGATACCTCGGATAAAATTAACTGGCTGAAAGACTATCGCAAAACATACCTGGAGAGGGACATTTCGGATGTTGGTCAGGTGGCAAATATAGACACCTTTGCTTTAGCCCAGAAGCTTCTATGTGCCCGTACGGGGCAACTCTTTTCGATCAGCGAAGTTGCCCGGGATTTATCCGTGGCAGTAAATACAGTAAAAAGATACATAAATCTGCTGGTAATGTCTTTCCAATGCTATTTAGTGCCTCCATATTACGAAAATATAGGCAAGCGTTTCGTTAAAAGCCCGAAAATATACTTTCCTGATCCTGGTCTGAACAGGGTAATACTGGGAGAGATGGCAATAAACTCAGGTGCTTCGTATGAAACCTGGGTTTTATCGGAACTTCTTAAATGGAAACACCTGCAACTCGTAGAGCCTGACGTATATTTTTATCGGACCGCAGGCGGGAAGGAAATAGATTTCCTGATAGCAGGTGAAGAAATGCTGTTGCCCATTGAGGTGAAATATTCGTCTCAAATCGCTAACGCTGATGCTAGAAATGTGGAATCTTTTATGATTGATTACAGGAAACATGCACCGGTAGGGCTTATCGTTTATTCGGGTAGGGAAGTCGTTGAAATAAGAAAGAACATCTGGGCAGTCCCTGACTGGCTCTTACTTGGAGGTATTTAATGTTCCCCGCACACGCGGGGATGAACCGCCCCTGTTCCCGAATAGATTCGGACAGTTCCCAAGTTCCCCACATGCGTGGGGATGAACCGTTTTTCTAACGTTTTGTACGGCATATCTATTTTACATCCTCTCCTAAAATTGATATAGTTTCATCAGCTGGGTGGGTTGGCACTGGCCCATTATCCCCACCGAGCCGGCCGCAGTCGCCAGGGGGCTGGTCCGGTCCTTTTTATTCCAGCCGGTAAAGCAAATCCCCTGAATCCTGATATTGTCAATATGAATTACAAAAAACTCTTGACGCATTGCATTATAATTCGTATGTCGGGATTTGCAGCAAAGGAGGTACAAGTATGCAGTCTTAGTTAACCGTCAGACTTCCTGATGATCTTGAGCGTGAAGTTTCGAACTACGCAAAGAAACTTCGGCTTAAGCGGTCAGACATTGTAAGAATGGCATTGGAAAGATTTTCACGAGAATCGTATGTCCCGGAACAGGATATGCCTTACAAAAAGGTGAGCAACCTCATCGGCGTTATTTCATCCGGGGTATCTGATCTCGGTTCTTCGCATCGCGAGCACTTATTAAAGCGGATCAAAGAGCATGCGTAGTCTCCTACTGGATATAGGAGCTTTCGTGGCATTGCTTGACAAGAGTGAAAAGAACCATGAGCACTGTGCCGATTTCTTCAAAACCTTCACAGGTGAGGTCTTCACAACGGAACCACATGATAATGTCCTAATTTACAGATGCTATACTGCCCTCTTTTTATATTAAAAAGGAGAGCTAACCGGCAGTGGCGGGAGCGCAGGCACTCTTTAGGAGAGATGGTTCAGATGGATGGCTCGCATCATGACTGGCTTTTGGAGAAAGTATCCTGTTGTTAATCGTTATCGTCATGAAAAAATTAGAGAATCACTGTTAACTGAAACTTAAAAAGCGGACATTTCTAAATTGGTAAAAACAGGACATTTCTAAATTGGCTTGACAGAGGGAGGGAGGATTTTTCTTGACAAAAAAAAATGTTTATATATATTAATTACTTTTCCTATGCTTAAGCAGCATAGTTGGATAAAAGTACACGAGTAACAACTGGTTATGAGTACTTATTATTAATGAATAAATGTAGGTTTCTAATTTGATATTAAATATTGAAGAGATACCTATCAGCGGTTTAGATATAAAACAAACCCTGGATCAGGATTGGCTGAAAGATACCCTCCGGGATATTAGGGAGACAGGAGAATGTAGGTTTTCTGCACCTATTTCATTTGATCTAAGGGTTACCAAATCAAGCAGAAATGTTTTTGTACATGGTAATATTGCTACAAACTTGGTGATGAAATGCAGCAGATGCCTAAAAGACTTTGATTATCCTATTCTAATACATAACTTCAAATACACCTTTTGCCCAGCAGAAGACAAAAGGGTTGTTGACGATTTAGAACTTAGCGGTGAAGACTTGGAATTTAGTTTTTACCTTGGGGAAGAGATCAATATCGCTCAAGTGATTCTTGAACAGGTAACCCTTGCTGTCCCTTTCAAACCCCTGTGTCATGACTTATGCCGTGGCCTCTGCTATCAATGTGGGACGGATTTGAACAAAGAGAGATGCGAATGTTCGAAGGAGAATAAATTCAATATTCGATTTTCGAAGCTCCGAGATCTTAAGGTTGAAAGCATAAAGTAAGATATGTTAGGAAAAGAGCTACTAAGGAGATTAACCAATGGCTTTACCAAAAAGAAGACACTCCAAATCACGAAGGGATAAACGTCGTACACATGACAGATTATCCTCACCTCAAACAACACTTTGCCCTCAGTGCAACGAACCCAAGCTTCCTCACCGCGTTTGCCTTGGTTGTGGTACTTATAAAGGCAAAACCGTATTGGAAGTAAAGGAAATCTGATGGACTCGTAAAAAGTCAAAATTGGGATGGCAAAGTAAAAAGCTCCAGATGCAAGGCGCGCAAATCCTGAGGAGTGAGGCGTACTTAGGGGTACAATCTGATCAGGGAGAATTCATGAAAATAGCAGTAGATGCTATGGGGGGTGATTATGCGCCCGAAGTAACTGTAGAGGGGGCAATCCTCGCAGCAAGGGAATTTAACACCCATGTTATTTTAGTGGGGAATCAAGAGGTAATTCAAAGAGAACTCCTGAAGCATAATACTAAAGGCCTGCCCCTATCAGTCAAACACGCATCCCAGGTTATAGGAATGGGAGAGTCTCCTTCTGAAGGGCTTAGAAAGAAAAAAGACTCCTCCATAAGGGTTGCCTTTGAGTTAATAAAAAGTGGAGAAGCTAAGGGATTAGTCAGTGCAGGAAACTCTGGCGCTGTCCTGGCAACGGGTATCTACATTCTGAAAAAACTAGAGGGGGTTGATCGGCCGGCAATTGTAGCCCTTTTGCCTACGCTGAAGGGTGTGTCTATCTTATTAGACGGTGGCGCCAATGTGGTTTGTAAAGCTTCCCATTTAGTACAGTTTGGCATTATGGGAAATGTTTATGCTAGGTATGTCTTGGGCAAGCAAGACCCAAAGGTTGGGTTGCTAAGCAACGGGGAAGAAGATAGCAAGGGGACCGATTTAACCCGGGATGCCCATGTTGTTTTAAAAAATAGTTTTATTAACTATATAGGTTATGTAGAGGGTATGAATGTTTATGATGGAAGTGTCGATGTGGTAGTATGTGACGGATTTGTGGGGAATATAACCTTAAAGATAAGTGAAGGGTTAGTTTACGCATTAGGTAATATATTTAAAACAGAGATGGGCAACGGTCTCCGTTCGAAATTGGCTTACATTTTAGCTAAGAAGCCATTAAATAATATAAAAAAGAGATTCGATTATTCAGAATACGGAGGTGCCCCTCTTTTGGGTATAGACGGTATAGGTATAATCAGCCACGGCAATTCGTCGGCCAGGGCCATCAAAAATGCCGTCCAGATGGCTACTCGCTTTGTTTCTAGTAGGGTTAATACTCATATTATAGAAGACCTTAAAAGGAACCAGGGGTTGCAGAAATCAGCCAAAATATCCCCTATCAAGATTTGGGAACAGATTAAAGAGAAGATAATTCACGCTGAAGAAAAATGGAAGGATAAATAAAGTAATTAGGAGTTATTTATGGATTATTTTTTGACAGAAAACCAAATGATGATAAAAGAACTGGCCAGGCAGATCGCAGACCAAAGGATTATGCCTGTTAGGGCAGATCTCGATGAGAAGGAGGAGTTTCCATGGGAGATTATCAAGGTTCTGGCAGACTCTGATCTAATGGGGCTGTGTTACCCTGAGGAATATGGAGGGCTTGGAGGGGGGACATTTGAGAACTGTTTGGCTGTAGAGGAGATAAGCAGGGCTTGTATTGGTGTCTCCGTATGCTATGCCGGCAGTGGTCTTGGGGCATATCCCATCCTTCTATTTGGCTCGGAAGAGCAGAAAAAGAAATACATACCAGATGTAGCCGGTGGAAGAAAACTGGCGGCTTTTGGTTTAACTGAGGCTAATGCAGGAAGCGATGCTTCTGGAATTCAAACCACGGCCGTATTGGATGGAAATGAGTATATTATAAATGGTACAAAGCAATGGATCACCGGTGGAGGCGAAGCTGAAATATATACAGTAATAGTTATGACCGACAAGACTAGAGGAAGTCGGGGGGCAAGTGCCCTTATCGTAGAAAAAGGGACTTCTGGGTTCTCTTTTGGTAAGAAGGAAAAGAAGATGGGCATCAGGGCATCTGCTACAACAGAACTGATCTTCTCAAACTGTCGGGTACCTAAAGAGAATTTAATTGGAAGAGAAGGAATGGGCTTTGTTGTAGCCATGAGGGTTCTAGACAGGACAAGGCCAGGGATCGGAGCTCAATCCATCGGACTCTGTCAGGGAGCCTTGGATGAGGCAGTGAACTATGCCCGAGAAAGAAAACAGTTTGGGAAACCGATTATCTCTTTTCAGGCTGTTCAGCATATTTTGGCTGATATGGCTACCCAGACAGAGGCTGCCAGGGCCCTGGTTTATTCTGCCTGTAGATTTATTGACAGCGGTGCAAAGGATATATCTAAGGTGTCTGCCATGGCGAAGGTCTTTTCCAGCGATGCTGCTATGAAGGTTACCGTAGATGCTGTTCAGGTTTTAGGTGGATATGGTTATATGCGAGATTATCCAGTGGAAAAGATGATGCGGGATGCAAAGATCCTTCAGATATATGAAGGAACCAACCAGATTCAACGTAATGTAATAGGTCAAGAATTGATCAAGGAATATGCAGGGAAGAAAGAAAAAAAATAAGAGAACTTACAGTGAATATAGTTGTATGCATAAAACAGGTTCCAGAAACAACAAGCGTCAAGATCAGCAAGGATACTAACACGCTTATGAGAGAAGGAGTGAAGAGTATTATTAACCCTTTTGACATGTATGCGATTGAAGAGGGGTTAAGGATAAAAGAAAGGTTTGGTGGAAGAATTAGTGCTGTTAGTATGGGACCTCCTCAGGCAGAGGAGGCTTTGAGAGAGGCAGTTTCTTATGGAGTTGATGATGCTTTCTTGCTAAGTGATCGGGCATTTGCCGGAGCTGATACTCTAGCTACCTCTCGTACGTTGGCTAAGGGCATAAAGAAGATTGGGAGTTTTGATCTTATTATTTGTGGTAAACAGGCTATCGATGGAGATACTGCCCAGGTAGGGCCTGGTATTGCTGAGAAGCTGGATATACCTTTTGTTGCTTTTGTCAGGAAGATAAGGGAGATCAGTAATCACTCTATCAAAGTTGAGAGGATGATGGATAATGGATATGATGTCATGGAAATAACTCTCCCATCCCTGATAACGGTGGTAAAGGAGATTAATGAGCCGAGAATGCCTTCTTTAAGAGGAAAAATGAAGGCAAAGAGCATTGATATACCTACTTGGGGGCTAGCGGATTTAGAGATTGGGGAGGATAAGGTTGGGCTTAAAGGGTCTGCTACTCAAGTAATAAAGGTATTTACTCCAAAACGGGGTGGCAGGAGAGAGATGTTGGAAGGCTCAGTAGAAACTCAGGTAGGCTTGTTGATTAACAGGCTGAATGATTTAAAGGTAATATAGATATAAGGTGCCAGTTCCCTGGGGTCAGGGATCAGTTATCAGACGAGCTTTTTTTCAGGTAGGTTATGAGCATCAAAATCGATATTGAGTTATGTACAGGATGTGGAGTTTGCGAAGAGGCATGTCCTTTTGAGGCTATTAAGATTCAAGATGATGTGGCATCTATGGATGAGAGGTGTAATCTATGTGGTGCCTGCGTTGATGTTTGCAGTTTTGAAGCTATTTCGATACAAGGGTTAAGAAAAACAGGTGGAGATGGTAACGACCATAAAGGGGTATGGGTATTTGCCGAGCAAAGAAATGGCAAGATAGCCAGTGTTGTTTTAGAGCTTCTGGGGGAGGGGAGAAAGCTGGCTGATAAATTGGGAGTCGACCTTTCTGCTGTCTTCTTTGGTTACAGTGTGGAAATGCAGACCAATGAACTGATATCCTATGGTGCCGATAAGGTATATGTTGCAGATGCCCCAATCCTTCGGGACTTTAATGATGAGATTTACAGTAAAGTTTTAGTTGATTTGATTAATGAGTACAAACCAGAGATCGTACTCTCCGGGGCTACTGCTGTTGGGAGGTCTTTCATCCCTGAGGTCTCTGCCAGGTTAGAAACCGGCCTGACGGCAGATTGTACTGCTTTAGATATAGATACTGAAAGGAGAATTCTGCTCCAAACCCGTCCTGCCTTTGGAGGGAATATAATGGCTACCATCATTTGCCCTGATGAACGCCCTCAAATGGCTACTGTTCGCCACAAGGTGATGAAAAAGGCGACATATGATACGAATCGAAAAGGAGAGGTGATTAAAAAGGATATCGATGGTTATGGCGTGAATCTCCGCACAAAGGTTCTTGAGGTGGTGGAAGAGATTGGAGAAACAGTAAATATAGCTGAGGCAGATGTAATTGTCTCCGGGGGGAGAGGGCTTCAAGAGCCAAAGAATTTTAAACTCATTGAAGAATTGGCAAAAATCCTGGGCGGTGCTGTAGGTGCCTCTAGAGGTGCTGTTGATGCTGGTTGGATACCTTACTCACACCAGGTTGGTCAAACCGGAAAGACGGTTTGCCCCAAGCTGTATATTGCATGCGGAATATCAGGAGCGGTTCAGCATTTAGTCGGGATGCAGTCATCAGATGTTATTGTTGCTATTAATATAGATAAAGATGCCCCCATTTTTGATGTGGCTACTTTTGGTATTGCTGGGGATGTATTTGAGGTTGTCCCTGCACTCATTAAAAGATTTAACGAAATAAGAGGATAGGAGTTGCCCATGGTTAAATCAGCATTTATATTTCCTGGGCAGGGTTCCCAGTATATTGGTATGGGAAAGGAACTCTATGACAATTTCACAGTCGTAAGGGAGACCTTTGAAGAGGCAAATGATTCTTTAGGCATGGACATAAAAAAAATCTGTTTCGAAGATCCCAATGGTGAAATAGGGTTGACAGTTAATACTCAACCTGCTGTGTTGACAGCTAGTATTGCTGCGCTTCGGGTCTTGAACCAGGAAACGGATATACAGCCATCCCTTGTTGCCGGTCATAGTTTAGGAGAGTACAGTTCTTTGGTTGCGGCTAAATCATTGAGTTTTTCTGATGCCGTGAAGATAGTTCAACAAAGGGGAAGATTTATGCAAGAGGCAGTTCCGGTAGGTACCGGAACTATGGCAGCTATTATAGGGATGCAGGAAGAGGTTGTGGAAAAGATTTGTGCTGAGATAACGAAGGATGGAAATCTAGTCTCGCCGGCTAACTACAACAGTCCTGATCAAATTGTTGTCTCTGGAGAATCTACAGCAGTTCAAAATGCCATTGATTTAGCGAAAGAAAGAGGTGCCAGGATGACCGTTGTTTTGAATGTCAGTGCCCCTTTTCACTGTAGTCTTATGAAGCCGGCTATGGAGAGGCTTGCAACTGAACTAGAGAAGTTTTCTTTCAAGGACATACAAACCCCTGTAATTTCAAATGTTGAGGCAGACATAAATACTTCTAAAGAAAGGGTTAAAGAGCTCTTAACAAAGCAGGTATGTAGTCCAGTGAAATGGGCGCAGTCTATGAAAAGGATGATTAAAGAAGACGTAAATATGGTTATTGAAGTTGGGCCTGGTAAGATTCTGTCAGGATTAATGAGGAAGATTAGCGACAAGGTAAGGATACGAAATGTGGAAGATATTAAAAGCTTAAAGAGGGTTCAAGAAGACTAGAGACTAGAGAGGGGACGAGGGGGTTAATAGATGGATTTAAAAGGTAAGGCGGCAGTAATAACTGGATCTGCTCAGGGTATTGGTAGGGCAATTGCTATCCTATTGGCAAAGAAGGGAGCGGACATTGTCGTCTCTGATCTGAATTCTGAAAAGGCCCAGGAGGTCGCAAGAGAGATTGAAAAGATGGGAAGGAGATGTCTAGTTACCATAACCAATGTGGCTGATTTTAAAGAGGCCGAACAGATGATAAACAAAACAATCGAGGGACTAGGCCGTATTGATATCCTGGTGAATAATGCCGGGATAGTTAAAGACAGTCTTCTTTTGAGAATGAAAGAAGAGAGCTGGGATCAGGTTTTGAGTGTGAATCTGAAGGGTACCTTTAACTGTACAAAGGCAGCAGTCAGGTTTATGGTAAAACAGAGAAGCGGAAAGATTGTAAATATTGCATCCATTTCAGGGGAAATGGGGAATATTGGTCAGGCAAACTATTCCGCTTCCAAGGCAGGGGTAATTGGTTTTACAAAAACTGCAGCAAGAGAGTTTGCCTCAAGAGGAATAAACGTTAATGCTGTTGCTCCTGGTTTTATTGATACACTTATGACTCAGTCTTTGCCCGAGGATCTGTTGAGAGGTTAGGGACGCCTGAAGATATAGCTGAAGCTGTTTACTTTCTTGTCTCCGATGCATCAAGTTATATTACTGGTCAAGTAATCAATGTTAATGGAGGTTTGTATATGTAGGACTGTAGTAATTTCCTATGTTAAGTAAAGAATAATTAAAGAATAATTTTATAGGAGGTATAAAGTTAATGGGGAAAGAATCTGTTGAGGCAAAAATTAGGGCTATAATAGCCGAACAACTTGGTATAGATGAAGATGAGATTGTTAACGAGGCGTCTTTTGTTGACGATTTGGGTGCGGATTCATTGGATTTGGTTGAGTTAATAATGGCTCTTGAGGAGGAATTTGGTCAAGAGATATCCGATGAAGAAGCAGAAAACATTCAAACTGTTCAAGAGGCTATTGATTATATTTCCGAGCATCTATAGTTAAATAGTGTCAGTTGTCCGTTATCAGTGGTCAGTTGTAAATTCCGAACGAAGTCAGGAGACAAAAGATAGTCGGATTATTGCAAAGCAGCTAACTTGAGGGCTATAATTAGTTCAGTCTCTTGTAAAAACTCTTTCAACTTTTTGGAGGTGCTACCTTGAAGAGGAGGGTTGTAGTAACGGGGTTGGGGGCAGTGACTCCTTTAGGGATTGGGGCAGAAAAAACATGGAAAGCCCTATGTGCAGGAAAGTCAGGAATTGGTAGGATTTCCCGTTTTGATACAACTAATTTTCAAACAAAGATCGCTGGTGAAGTAAAGGATTTTGACCCGGAAGACTTCTTAGACAAGAAACAAGTTAGAAGAATGGACTCGTTTGTCCATTATTGCATGGCCTCAACTATTATGGCTATGGAGGATTCAAAACTTGAAGTTGCGAACCAAAATGCTGAAAGAATTGGGGTTCTGATAGGGACAGGACTGGGAGGGTTACCAACCTTAGAGAAAAATCATACCCTGTTACTGGAAGGGGGACCTAAAAAGATATCACCTTTCTTTATACCCATGATGATTGCCAATATGGCACCAGGACAGGTAGCCATTCATTTTGGGATTAAGGGCCCTAATATCTGTGTTGTTACAGCCTGTGCAGCTGGTTCTCACGCTATTGGGGATTCATATAAAATAATACAGCGAGGTGACGCAGACATTATGGTTACCGGTGGGACAGAGGCAACCATAACCCCTTTGAATATCGGTGGCTTTAATGCGATGAAGGCTATTTCTACGCATAATGATGAGCCTGAAAAAGCCAGTCGCCCTTTTGATAAAAATAGAGACGGTTTTGTTCCTGCGGAAGGTGCAGGGACAATTATTTTAGAAGAGATGGGACTGGCGCTTAAGAGGGGGGCCAATATCTATGCTGAAATTGTTGGTTACGGACTAACCGGTGATGCCTTTCATATAACCGCCCCTGACCCCCAAGGAAGCGGGGCTGCCAGATGTATGAAGATGGCACTCCTTGATGCCAATATATTGCCATCTGAAGTGGATTATATCAATGCCCATGGCACCTCTACACCACTGAACGATACGATAGAAACCATTGCCATAAAAAGCGTCTTTAATGAATACAGCAAAAAGATTCCTGTAAGTTCCACTAAGTCTATGACCGGCCACTTACTCGGTGCGGCAGGGGGGGTTGAGGCAGTCTTCACAATTCTGACAATTCGTGATGGAATTATTCCGCCTACTATAAACTATGAGACTCCCGACCTCGATTGCGATCTGGATTATGTCCCGAATGTAGCGAGAAAGACTGATGTTAAGATAGCTATTTCTAATTCCTTTGGTTTTGGCGGGACCAATGCTACGCTGGTCTTTAAGAGGTTTGAAGGTTAAAAAAGATGAGAATCATTATTGGCTCTGACCATGGAGGTTTTGAATTAAAGGAGTCTATAAAACAGTCTTTATCTAAAGATATGAAGATAGACTTTTATGATGTTGGTACATTCAACAGCGAATCTGTGGATTACCCCACCTTTGGCAGCATGGTTGCCCAAAAGGTACAAAGGGGAGAATTTGAAAGGGGGATTCTTGTCTGTGGAACCGGGATTGGTATGTCCATAGTTGCTAATAGGTTTCCTAAGATACGGGCTGCCCTGTGTCATGATACATATACTGCAAGAATGAGCAGAGAGCACAATGACTCCAATATCCTTATTATTGGCGGAAGAGTTACAGGTAAAGATGTTGCCATGGAAATAGTTAAAGTATGGTTTACCAGTGAATTTCAAGGAGGAAGACACCAGCGAAGGTTGGAAAAGATAGCCGATATAGAGAAAACCATTTGTGATTCTCAATCTACCAGGCATGTGGAGAAATAGATGTCGATTTTAAGAGAGACGGATCCAGAGATTGCAGATGTTATTCGACTAGAGACGAAAAGACAGGCATATAGGCTGGAGTTAATCGCTTCTGAAAACTTTGTAAGTGAAGCAGTATTAGAAGCCCAGGGCAGTATTCTGACCAACAAATATGCGGAGGGGTATCCTAAAAAGAGATACTATGGAGGATGTGAATTTGTAGATAGTGCTGAAAACCTGGCTATAACCAGAGCTAAAGAGTTATTTGGCGCTGATCATGTTAATGTTCAGCCTCACTCCGGAACACAGGCTAACATGGCCGTTTATTTCTCTGTGCTGAGCCCAGGAGATACCATCATGGGGATGAGCATGACCCATGGCGGACATCTAACCCATGGTAGTCCTGTTAGTTTTTCTGGTAAACTGTATAATGTAATTACCTACGGGGTGACCAGAGATACCCAAAGGATCGACTTTGATGTAGTAGAAAGGTTAGCCAAAGACAATAGACCGAAGTTGATAGTGGTAGGAGCCAGCGCCTATCCCAGAATCATCGATTTCCCCCGCTTCCGAAGGATTGCCGATGATGTAGGGGCATACCTTATGGTGGATATGGCTCATATCGCGGGATTAATTGCATCTGGCTTACATCCTGACCCTGTGCCCCATGCTGAGTTTGTTACTTCTACCACTCACAAAACACTAAGAGGCCCTAGAGGAGGGTTGATTTTATGCAAGAAGGAATTTGCCAGGGTTATAGATAGCCTTGTATTCCCTGGAATACAAGGTGGCCCCCTTATGCACATCATTGCTGCAAAAGCAGTTGCATTTAAAGAGGCACTTTCACCAGAATTCAAGGATTATCAGAGGCAGATACTCAGCAATGCTTCCACCTTAGCTGAGGAACTCCAAAAAAGAGGATATGTGTTGGTAGCAGGTGGGACGGATACCCATCTTGTACTTATAGATCTGACCAAGACCGATCTTACGGGTAGAGTTGCAGAAGAGGCATTAGACGAGGCCGGCATTACAGTAAACAAGAATGAGATCCCCTTCGATAGCAGGGGGCCAGTTATTACAAGTGGTATAAGGATTGGGGCATCGGCGGTAACCACCAGGGGCATGAAAGAATCTGAGATGAAGGTGATTACTGATTTTATATCACAGGTTCTAAGTGATGTGGGTAATAAATCTAACCTAAAAAGGATTAGAGACATGGTTTTTGATCTATGTAAGAAATTCCCTCTATACCAGGGTAGACTAAGAGAGTAAACAAATCCGCTGGAGTTTTTCTGGATGTCAAGACCAAGCTGGGAAGAATATTTTATGGACATAACCTTTTTGGTAGCAAAAAGGGCTACATGCCGCAGGCGTCAGGTAGGGGCTGTTTTAGTTAAGAACAAAAGGATACTGTCAACCGGGTATAATGGAGCACCTATGGGGCTTGCCCATTGTTTGGATATTGGGTGTTTGAGAGAGCAAAACAATATTCCTTCTGGTGAAAGGCATGAGTTATGTAGAGGTTTGCATGCAGAGCAGAATGCTATAATTCAAGCGGCTTATCATGGCGTGAGTGTCAATGATTCAATACTGTTTTGCACCAATCTTCCATGTATTATCTGTCTTAAGATGATAATCAATGCGGGAATCAAGAAGATTGTCTACAAGGATGGTTATGCTGACGAGCTATCTTATGATATGATAAGAGAATCTGGGATTGAATTAGCAGAATACAGCGTTGAAGAAAAGATTTGAGATTTTTATGCCTCTAAGAACTCCTTTGTTTTTTGTATTATCCTTGAATAGTCATAGGGGTATCCATACCAGTTTATCTCTGGATCAGCCCTAAACCAGGTCATCTGGCGTTTAGCATACTTTTTTGTGCCTTGTTTCACCTGTAAAATAGCCTCATCTAAAGAAAATTCCCCCAAGAGAGAACCGGCGATCTGTTTATATCCTAATCCTTGCATCGAGTTTAAATCCCTTGTATATCCCATATCCAAAAGGCATTTTACCTCATCTACAAGACCGATGGCAATCATCCTGTCAACCCTTTTTTCTATCCTTGAGTAGATATCTTGACGGTCTATATAGAGTCCAATCTTGAAAGTATCAAAGGGAGAGTCTTTGAAGCTATGTTTCTCATGGTATTCAGATAATGGTTTTTTGGTTAACCGACAAACCTCTATCGCCCGTATTATCCTAGAAGAATCATTTAGGTGAAGTCTTGCAGCAGTGACTGGATCCAGCTCTGATAATTCTTTATAGAGATAGTCATTACCTGCAAGTACTGCCTTTTTTTTGAGCACTCGTCGGAGTTCTTGATCAGCGCCTGGACCTTTGAACAAACCTCTGGTCAGTGCCTTAATGTAGAGCCCTGTCCCCCCTGCTACAATAGCAACTTTGCCCTGTCCATCAACGTTGGAGATTGCCTCTCCTGCTTCTTGTCTGAACAAGGCTGCACTGAACTCCTCATCAGGATACAGAATATCTATCAGATGATGCTTTACTTTCTTCTGTTCATCAGGTGTTGGCTTTGCCGTTCCAATGTCCAGGTACCTGTAGACCTGCATAGAATCGGCACTTATGATCTCTGCGTTAATCCTTGCAGCCAATTCTAAAGCCAATTGCGATTTACCAACAGCCGTGGGACCAACAATTGCTACTATCCTGGTTTTATTCATTTATACAACTTTGTTCAAAGGATACTCTATAATCCCTTCTGCACCGGCTCCTTGCAGCTTTGGGATCAACTCACGGACTACATTTTTGTCTACTATGGTTTCAACTGAGTACCATTCCTGCTTATAGAGCTTTGCTATGGTGGGGGCCTTTAAGCTTGGAAGTATTTTAGTAATCTTCTCAATGTCTTCCTCAGCGATGTTCATCTTTAAACCAACCCTACTCTCCGCCTGCAAGGCGCCATTGAGCAAAATCCTAACCTGTTCGATCTTCTTCTGTTTCCATGGATCCTGCATGGACTTCTTATTGGCTATCAGTTGAGTATTGGATTGCATCAATTCATGGACAATGCGAAGACCATGAGCCCTGATAGTGCTCCCTGTTTCAGTAACCTCTACTATTGCATCAACCAACCCTTCCACTACCTTGGCCTCAGTCGCTCCCCATGAAAACTCCACTTCGACATTTATGCTTCTATCTGAGAAGAATTTTTTGGTGAAATTCACAAGTTCTGTTGATATCCTTTTCCCTTCTAAATCCTCTAGTCTTTTAATCGGTGAATCCTCCGGTACAACTAAGACCCATTTTGTCGGTCTTTGCGTTACTTTTGAATATATCAAATCCTGGACAGCAACTACATCAGACCCATTTTCGAGAATCCAATCCTTCCCCGTCAACCCCACATCCAGGGTTCCCTTTTCTACATACCGAGACATCTCCTGAGCCCTAATAAGAGCACATTTAATCTCTTTGTCGTTGATTTCGGGAAAATAATTCCGAGAATCAACCAGTATTTTCCAACCGGCCTTTCTAAACAAATCAATTGTAGCCTTTTCTAAGCTTCCTTTAGGTATCCCTAATTTTAAAATACTCATACTAATCGCTCCTCCAGCATCCATAATATCTCAGCAATTCTACAACTCCCTCCCTTTTTCTTCTCTCCGGGACATCTCGAGGATTTCTCTGATAAAAGGAAGGAGATAAATATTTTCTGTATTGAAAAAAGAGAGTGCCCGAGCCAGGATTTTTATTTGGCTGTCCACTGGTTCAGATCGGGTCATAAAAATCTTATAGGTTTTTTGGACTTTGCAAAGACCTCCCCTGACAGAAAACTCTTCATCTCCCAGTTTTTCATAGACTATCTCAACACCGAGCTTCTCAGCAAGATACTCAAGAGATTCCAAGACCTTTCTAGGTTGCATGTTCATTAATTTATCAAAAATATTCCATACTCGTCTTCTTGAACTCCTCAGTGCTAAAGAGAAGTTTGTAATCTTTGATTCCTGTTTTATCTGATATCCTCTTCACTATTTTGAGACACCCTTCTCTTGTTTTCGCATGAATCATGGTAAAAAGGTTGCCATTCCATCCTGGTATAGTGTGTCTTTCATAACAATGGGTTACCTCCTTAAAGGATGCCATTATCTTTCCCACTCTTTCCACATCCTTGTCCGGAACTGCCCAGACTGTCATGGCATTAGCGTTAATGCCTACTCTTCTGTGCCTAAGGGTGGCACCAAAGCGTCTTATATAGCCTTTATCTATTAACTCTTGGATCTTTTTTAGCAGGTTTTCTTCTGATATACCAAGTTTCTCAGCGATATCCAGGTAAGGGCAGGGAGTTATGGGTAAGTCCTGTTGAATCTCCCTAATTATCTTTTTGTCCAGATCGGTTAAGGACATAGATAGTCCACCTTATCGGCTATTTTTTTCCATCTGTTCCTGATACTGGCGAACCTGGTACATGAATGCCTCTAGTCTTGTCTGGGTACTGGTATTTTCTTGCCCATCATATGCCATATTAAGGACAGGGATATAGTTTTGGTCATCTCGATACCGCTTCAGTATAGCACTAACGATGGTACCAGGCATACAGGTAAAGGGCATTACATTTACAATACCACTTACCCCCTTTTTATAAAAGTCCACTGCCTTTCCTATACTTAAGACTGCTTCCCCCTCAAAAGAGGAATCGATATAAGGTTTTGCCCATTTTAGAATTTGCTTGGTACTCGGCTCCCGGAGGTTATTTGTTGAGCCATCAAATGCCGCTTCCAGTCTATGTTCCTCCCGTTTTTGAAAGAGTTCTGTCAGACAGGTACTAAGGAAACCCCTATAATTCTTATTACTAAGGCTCCTTCTCTTTGATGTAAAGTTAGTATAGAATACCCATTCGGAGATGGTGGGAAACCACACTTCCCCACCAAGGCTTTCAATCTTTAAGGCAATATTTTCATTACTGAAGCTGTTTGAACGGATATAAATCTCTCCTACTATCCCAATGATAGGCCTTTTTTCTGAATTATTCAATTCTATTCTGTCAAATTCCGCCCGCGCCTCTTTCAGGGTTTTAAAGATGTCCCCTTCTTTCTTTAGAACATCGGAGATTTTTTGTAT
>WOUX01000042.1 GCA_009773075.1 bacterium
GTTCAAACCCTCTGAGTGGATGCAGATAACCTGGGTCCATGGGTCTTCTATCATATATGGCAGAAAATCCGTTTCTTCTAGATCCAGTTTATTGCCCATACTCACCCATTTGTTAATCCCTATGTTTTCTTCAAAGAGATGCATAAGATAGCTATTTGCCACACCTCCGCTCTGGGACAGAATTGATATTGGGCCAATCTTTAATTGAGGCAATGGCTGGAAGGGTAAACAAAGCCCTATTTCACTGTTTATTACACCTATACAGTTGGGTCCAATCAATCTCACACCATATTTTCTGGCCTGGCTTAAAATCTCTGCCTCCAGGTCAACATTCTCTCTTTTGAATTCTCTGAACCCGCCGGTAGCTATATAGATAGCCCGGGACCCCTTCTTCCCACATTGACCAACCAGCTCCGGTACAGTTACCGCAGGGGTAATTATAGCCGCAAAGTCTATCTCATCTTGGATATCCATAACAGAGGGATATATCTTTAACCCAGATATATTACCCCCTTTTGGCCCAACAGGGAATACCTCACCCTGAAAGTGATGGTCCAGAAGATTCTGAACAATGTTTTTACCCATGTTATCTCTCGATTCAGATACGCCGATTACCGCCAGCTTTCGAGGATAAAAAACAGTTCTCATCACGTCATTCATCATTTCGCTACGTTCCTCATTATCTTATTGCCGTATTTTTAAATCATACCTTTCAATGTCTTTTCGTATTCATCGTATGCCTGTCGTCCGAAGAGGACAAAACGGACCAGCGTAATGTTGGTGTTTGCTTTTAGGTAGTCTATGACGGTCTTTAGAGCGATCTTTGCAGCCTCAGCCAGAGGATACCCATAAGCCCCGGTACTGATAGAAGGAAAGGCTATACTCTTCAGCCCCTTTGATGAAGCGAGTTTCAGGCTTTCCCGATAGGCACTCGCTAAAAGTTCCGCTTCATTTCTTCCTCCGCCCCTGTATATCGGACCTACAGTGTGGATCACATATTTGGCATTCAGGTTTCCTCCGGTAGTGATCACCGCTTTTCCTGTAGGACATCCCCCAATCTTCCGACATTCTTCCATAATAGAGGGGCCGCCAGCCCTATGAATTGCACCATCAACACCCCCACCACCTGCCAGTCTGGAATTGGCTGCATTGACAATGCCATCGATCTCTTCTCTAGTTATGTCCCCTTCCACCAGGGAGACGGTGGATTTGTTTACCTTAACCTCCATGATACCCCTCTATGTGTCTACCCCGCTAGAATGCCCCGTGTGGAATTACTAACGGGGGTCAAGAATTCAAGTGAAAAACAAACTCTAGAACCCTCGAACCCTTTGATTCTACTCCTCAACCACTAATCAGCGATCCGCCACCCTGTTAAGGGGACGTATTTTCCGCCGGTGGGATCGGCCTTGTATATCTTCCATGAATTACCACCTTTATGGCTTTCCAAACTATAAGAGATAGGACCAGATAGCCCACCGGTATCATACTTCTTTGTGCTCTCAAGGGCATTTATCAGGGCTTCTTCATCGAGATTTCTGCCAGCCCTTTTCAGACCCTCTACCAGCACAGCGGTGCAGAGCCATGCATGGGTGTATATTGTTCCGCGGTAGGGTTTTTCCGTTCCAGGGTGATATTGCAGCGTTATTTTTCTCATGGCTTCGATACCGATTCCCTTGTCATACCAGGGAGAATGAGCGTGAACAGAGTAGAATTGGTTTGCTGCTTCACCAATTGCGTTCATCTCCTCTCCAAGCATCGCACCCCAACTGCCAAAAACCGGTATATTTAATCCCATCTTCCTTAAATCCCTGAGCAGAGTGATTGTTGTCGGGGTGATAGTTCCAACATGGAGCACACAATTGGCATTGTACCTCCTGAGACTCATTACTTGAGTGCTGGCATCAACTGTACCAGGGGCCAACACCTCCTTTGTTACAGGTGTTATATTGTATCTCTTAAGCCTCTCTATTGCAGGTTCACGGTCGATCTTCCCGACCTCAGTATCAGGATAAACCAGGGCAACCTTGGGTTCCTTCAGTTTGAAGTCTTTGATCATATAATCGACAAGGACATTTACCTGGCCTGGATAGGTATCCATGACGCTAAATATATACCTCCTTAAAGGGCTGAAAGCAATCTCAGGCGTTACAATAGACATGGTCGGCAGCTTCTCTTTCTCAATGTGCTTCCACAAGACATTCATGTGGCTACCAGATCCAGGCCCTATCATGGTAAATACCCTGTCTTTGTAAACCAGCTTCTTAAAAGCAGCAATGGCAGGTGGAATCGAATAACGGTCGTCTTCTACAATTAAATTCAACTGCCTTCCATTGACACCACCAGTATCATTAATATACTTGGTATATGTCCTTATCGCCTCAGCCAGGTGGACGCCAAGACTTGCTGCGGGACCCGTTATAGGAAGAATCGCCCCCACTTTTATCGACTTATCTGTTACGCCTCTTACCTCTGATGCCCTTAAGTTTTTGCATACTAAGAAAAAAAGGGTTGTCATAAAGATAAAAATAACAAATAAGCTCTTTATTTTCATAACCTCACTCCTTTCTGAATTGCTAATTTTAAGATTCCTGTAGTGAAGGGTTACTCCTTTGCCTTCCTCCAGTCTGTAACTGGGATGAAGCTAAGGTTTTCCACATCAACCTTGTATATCCTGCTGCTATTCGTTGTTTTGTGATCATCTGGGCCGAGATTGATAACTCCACATATACCCTGTGTATCAAAGTTTTTTATCTTTTCCCATCCTTCTACCAGGGTTTCACTATTCAAATTTTTACCTGCATTCTTCAATCCTTCACATAGTATCATTGAACACAACCAGCCCTGTGTATAGTTTTCGTCTCGATACCCTGCACCTGGGTTGTATTTTTTGTCTATCTCCCTTAGTTGAGCCATTGCAGGACTGTCATCAGTAGAAGTCCCAAAGCTGTTTATACCCCACAGACCTTTGGCTGCACCCCTTGCTAGTTCTACGGTTTTTCTGACAAACCCGTACTGCATAGCTATAATCTGACTCTTAAGGTTAAACTTTTTCGCATCTCTTAGTACCGCTGCAGTATTGGCTATATAGCCATGAATAATAACATAATCAGGGTTGGCTCTCTTTAACAGGAGCACCTGTGAAGACATATCTAGGCCCGCTATAGGTATGACTATTTCAGTGAGTGGAGCATTGTGTTTTTTTGTTAATTCCCTGACCATCTGTAAGACCGGCCTGCTCGATGCGGATTCCATGTAAAGAAGCGCTATCTTGGGGCGGTTTACTTTGAGATCATTCCACATATAGTCAAATATTATCTTTATCTGGTCTTCGTAGAAGGGAAGGGTAGTAAAGACATACCTTCTGGCTGGAATGAAATATGCAGAATTGTTTGTTCCGGTAATTATGGGGATCTTTTCTTTCTCAACTAGGGGAATGATAGCATGTGTTTGTCCGGCTCCGGATGCCGCCCATGAAAATGCAAATATCTTGTCTCTATAGACGAGTTTTTTGAAAGCGGCCAATGCTAACGGGATAGAGAACCTGTCATCCTCGATAATGAATTTGATCTTTCTGCCATGTATCCCTCCCCGGTCATTTATAAATTGTATATAGGTTCGCCACCCTGGAATTACACCCTGGTAAACATCTGCACCAGGACCGGTTACGTCTGCCATGGCGCCTATCTTTATCTCTTTATCTGTTACACCTCGCACTTCTGCGTTAACAGTATGAACACAGAACAAAACCAAAGATACAACCAAAGTAACAACCAGTACAAAAACAGCTTTTCTCATAGTTTTTCCCCCCACAGAAAACAAAATGATTTCTATTAACCTTGAACCCTCGAATCCCTTGACCCTATTCCTCAACCACTAATCAGCCTTCCTCCAGCCTGTTATAGCGACATATCTTCCGCTGGTTGGGTCAGCCCTGTACATCTGGGATGAGTCACCACCTTTATGGCTTTCCAAACTATAAGAGATAGGACCAGATAGCCCACCAGTATCATAATTCTTAATACCCTCAAGAGCACTTATTAGAGCCTTTTCATTGAGGCTCTTCCCAGCCCTTTTCAAACCCTCTACTAGCACAGTGTTGCAAACCCATAGATTGGTGTATATGGTGCCACGGTAGGGTTTTTCCGTCCCTGGGTGATATTTCAGTGTGATTTTTCTCATCTTTTCCATACCCGGTCCCTTACCGTACCAGGGGGATGTAGGATGAACAGAGTAGAATTGGTTTGCTGCCTCACCAATTGCGTTTATTTCCTCTCCAAGCATCGCAGACCAACTGCCAAAAACAGGTACCTTTAATCCCATCTTCCTTAACTCCTTGAGCAGAACAATAGTTGTCGGGGTAATAGAGCCGGCATGGACTATGACATTTGCTTTGTACCTTTTTATACTCATTACCTGGGTGGCGGCATCAATAGCGCCAGGAGCAAGTACCTCCTTTGTCACAGGTGTTATATTGTATTTGCTAAGCCTATCTACTGTAGATGCAAGCTCCATCTTTCCGTTATCAGTATCAGGATAAACCAGAGCAACCTTTGGTTCCTTCAGGTTAAAGTCTTTTATCATATAATCGACAAGAACCTTCGTATGACCTGAATAGGTGTCCATAATACTAAATACATACATCTTAAAAGGGTTAAAAAGAATCTCAGGAGTTGCAACAGACATGGTAGGCAACTTCTCTTTCTCGATATTCTTCCATAAAACATTAACGAGGCTGGCAGAACCTGGTCCTATCATGACAAAAACCTTGTCTCTGTAAACTATCTTCTTAAAGGCGGCAAGGGCAGGTGGAATCGAATAACGGTCGTCTTCTACAATTAAATCCAACCGTCTTCCATTGACACCACCACTATCGTTAATATAGTTGACATAGGTTCTTGTTGCGTCAATCCAGAGAACGCCAAGACTCCCTGCAGGACCAGTTATAGGAGCAATTGTGCCTATCTTTATCTCTTTATCTGTTACACCTCGCACTTCTGCGTTAACAGTATGAGCACAGAATGAAATCAAAGATACAACCAGAGTCACAACCAGTACTAAAACAGCTTTTTTCATAGTTTTTTCCCTCCAGGAAACAAAATGATTTCTATTAACCTCTTTTTACCCAGATAGCATTTACTCCTTAACCAAAACACTTATCACCCCCTTTAGCCTCTGTTTTTTTAATCGAAATCAGCGTATATCTCCCCGATATTTAGACTTCCAACACTGGACCGCTGTTTCTGGTATTTCCCCCTTAAGGAATTTGTGGCATCATCCATGTCTGGACTTTTAATCCCGTTTTTCATGGCCGAATACGCCTCTATGAATGCTGCCAGGTCATCTGCTACTTTTATCAACTCTCCATCCCTTGGGTTGAATTCATCTTTGTTAAATCGAGCACTGATATCAGTGCTGGTTACCTTTTCTGTCTTATTGTTGATTTTGACGATACTGGTGAATTCATCTGCGGTAAACATTCTGATTTCATCATGCCATTCTGACGGGATCATACTGTATACCTCTTTCATCTGTTCCATTTCATATTGTTTTATTAGACGGCTTAGACCCTTAACAGACCTCTTTACCGGAGAGATTATGTCCCGGGTGAGGACTTCAGGCAGATCGTGAAATAATCCAGTGAAGTAGTTGTTTATGCATCTTCTCTTGCAGCCCTTTATTTCAATGGTAAACAAGTACGACAGTATGGCAACTATTAACATGTGTCCCAGGACAGAGGTCTTCGGTGTCCTGTATACATGACCCCATCTTATCTGAAACCTCAGTTGTCCACAGAGGTCTACGAAGTTTCTGAGTTTGTCATACATTACCAATTGTACCATGCCCTTCAGACCATAGTTTTTTTCTTGTTCCATCTGCAAGTTTTTCTTTATGTCATCTATCTCATAGCCTTTGGGATTTGCATGCTCTATGATATTGAATTCCCATTTTGTAGCATAAAAATGGGCAGCATTGAGGATTTTTCTGTTGATGTTGTCGGTTCTGTCAGGTGAAAAGTAACCCTTAAATTTTTTGCAAAATTCTTCACCCAAGGGTGAGATAATGGATTCTAATTCTTTAAATACCCACTGATTTAATTCTCTATAACTTGCCTGATCTTGTTTAATCTTACGAAATATCTGTGGTTTTAGATCTGTGACAACTAGGCGTTGTAGAAACTCGAAAAGGCCCCCTTCGATGATCTCTATCCAGTCGAACTTATCATTACTCTCTTCAAATTTACCAAGTAAGTAGGCGATTGTCATTTTATGGGCTTGTTTATCCAATTCTGTCAGTTCTACCGGCCGTATCTTATCATTCCATCTCTGCATATTTGCAGCATCCAGAAACCTCAAGAGTAATGCTTTCCTCATAATTAAACCTTCATGCCTCAAGCTGTATTAATTTGTGACTTTCGTTCAACAAAATTTTAACATACCTAGCCAGAAAAAGGCAAGAGATTAAAGTGTACCGAGAAAATCCCTTGACAATACAAGGGGTTTAATCAATAATGAATCCATAGAACCCATATCCTGATAATTACTAAACCAGCCGAATAGAGGGTGCGCACATGTCAACAAAGAAGACGGGAACAGAGGTCGACGGTCCGGACCAAACCATTGCCGAGCTTAGGCGCGACCGGGAGCGTAGGGAGAAGACCTACCGGGAGCGAGCACTCAAGATTTACCCGTGGATCTGCGCACGGTGTGGGCGCGAATTCACCGGCAAGAGACTTCGTGAACTCACAGTTCATCACAAGGATAACGACCACGATAACAATCCGAATGACGGCAGCAACTGGGAGCTGCTGTGTCTCTACTGTCACGACAACGAGCACTCACGACTCGTGGATGAGGGATGGTATAACGAGGCAACACCGGGCAGCGAGCAAAAGCCACCTTCTACCTACAAGCCTTTCGTTGGTCTCGAAACCCTGCTGAAGAACAAAAAGTAGCCGAGCAGTTTAGGAACAGACAAAAGTGCAATTTAATGAAATAATCTTAGATAGAAAAGGGCAAAAAGGAACCTCTGACTTGCCATCCCTATTGAAAAAGCAGCTATTATCATTCAATGTAAAATAAAGCTTGATTTTAATTAAAAAAAACATTATCATTAACAACTAAGTATGAAAGCTTGCCTTTTATTTGGCGAGTTGGTTTCGTTCTGAAGGGAAGATCCATTTGTCAAAAGTGGCAACCTAAAGTTTGGAACGATGTAAATTTTAGTGAAAGGAGGATGTCACTATGGCTAATGGAACCGTGAAGTGGTTTGATGACCGCAAAGGCTACGGCTTTATTGAGCAAGAAGATGGAACAGATGTATTTATTCATCACTCAGGAATCAATGCAACTGGGTTCAAATCTCTCTCTGAAGGCGACCGGGTTACCTTTGACGTAGAGCAA
>WOUX01000043.1 GCA_009773075.1 bacterium
TATCTACCTTGTAAAAATGCCGCATGAGGACGCCGGAAAGTGCCACACCCAGAATAAGAAATAGAGGAAAATAGTCGGCAGCAAGGGAGATGTATCGAATCTGTGGAATAACTACCCTTCTGAGGAAAAGGTATGTCACTGCCAGCAAGATGATGATGTCGGTCATATAGAGAGTTGGCACCCCTATCTCGAACAACCCATCCATACTCGCAAACAGATTCACAAAGAAAGGAATGGGCTCAGTAAAGAACCTCAGATGTCTTATAAGAATCAAGAGAAAAGACCAGTGAAATGCCAATCCTGCCAGCCAAAGCCACTTGGTTCCTCCGTATACAACCCTTGGGCCATCCCGTAATTCGGCTCTTGTATTCCTGAAAAGGGAACGAAATAGAAGTACCTCAAGAGCCATCCTTACTATAACACCTACCGTATTGTAAGGACTCTCAAGATTGTTTGCCTTGATCCATGGATGTGATTTCTGTTGACCACAGGTGGTGGGTATTCGGAAAGGGACAGGGGCACTGGCCCATTTCCCAACACGATATACGACCCCAACAAGGAAAACGAGAAGAGCCGCATAGGGTATTACAATTCCAAAGAGGGAATTCAAACCTACCACCCCTACTCCCATGAAGACAAGCAAGACAAGTATTACAACCGTGAATAGAGAAAACCATATACCCATTTGCTACCACCTCATTATTTCAAGTTAGTTGCGAAGCCCCAAACTTGATAAGTCATAAGTCAGAATGGAAATATACCCAGTTCCTGTTCTGAAATCTCACCTATCAGATTTACCCTCTTAAGCAAGCTGAAGACCCTATTTTTCACCTCAGCTACCCTGATCTCATAAACCTTCTCCCGGCATTTCATATATGTGTTGAAGGCGAGAAGGGCGAGTTTATCTATTCGGTGTTCAAATTCCAATAACTCCTCAAAGAGCTGATCTTTGCGAATTTCACCTCCCAGTTCCTCTCTCATCGCACTCTTTAAATAAAAGACAAATACCACGGCCTGGGCGGGAGAAAAATCCTGAATCGCCCTGATTTTGATAATCCTGTCGAGAAAGTCGGAGAGTTTCTCAGGGTCTCTCCCATGGAGAAGCTCTTCATATATATACCCTATATCCTGTAATATAGTATTTCCCACCGGATTAGCAAACTGATTCTTTTCCTGCTTCAAAAACCTTGAAGTATCAGTAGGGTAAGTCTCCAGTATCATGTCAAACCACCTTTTCAGAATGGTGGCCTTCTTTTGTCTCAAAAAATTTCCCAACATTTTAGAATAGAACTCACAAAGGATTAAAACTTATAACTCTAAATCGATTTCAGGACACTGTACCAATGTATTTCTGATAATACAGTTCTTCCCTGCTCTTAATATAGCCTTAGAACGGGGGCCTGGATCCTGTGGGAGAGATATATCCCCCACGATACCAGAAATCCTCCGCTCGTTACCTTCTGCAGCAATCTGGAACGTCAAGTCAATCTCCATCCCCTCGTGGGAGATCTCGGCTGTTTGACAATACCTGGCGATGTGAGCGCCAACACATGATCCCAGGGCTGCAACCAACAATTCGGCTGGCGAAAGGCCTTTATCAGCCCCCCCATCATCTTTTCCCATGTCCACAAGAAATCGATGGTCCCGTACATTGACCGAAAAACAGAGCCCACCTTCGTGTTTGATATTGACGAGGTCCATAACTTCCCGTTAAATCTGTTATCTGTTGATTGTTATCCTTAACCGTGCTTAACTTTTCGCCTGTACTCATGAAGACGGTTATCGGTGAACTATAAACTAAAATTATACACAACCGGTAGGCTTGGAAAGTCCTGCCAGTTTGCAGGCCCCTTTTGCTGGCCCTGATGGAAACATTTCGTATATATACTTCAGTTTAAAATCACAGTCCTTACAGAGCTTTCTGATCATTGGGGCAATACCATACTGGGTATAGTAATCCCTTATATAATTGATAAGCTTCCAATGGTCTTCCGTAAGTTCTCCTTCGATACCTTCCACTGCTGCATAACCCTGCGCAAATTCTTTACTCCATTTATCAAGTTCCTGAAGGAAACCATCTTCATCAACTTCGTAGGTCTTTCCTCCAATTTCAATTTGTGGCATATTTCTTACCTCCTTTTGTTATTTTTTGATCGTTATATGTAACCTCAACTAAAAATCTAATGTATCTGAATTCAGAATTGTAGGGGCAACTCATGAAACCGAAAGTTCGCCATATATCTCAGGGCGACGACGGTTCAAAAAGAAACCCATTTTACTCTCTCGTACTTTTGTCAGATCACTTGCCCTCAAATCAGCTACGACGATCTTCTCCTCCTCGCCATAGGCATCTACTATTATATGACCCTTTGGGTCCAATACCAGTGCCACTCCGGGAAACGACCCGCCTTCATCATAGTTGCCTACCTGATTACATGCCACCACAAAAATGCTGTTATCATAAGCACGTGCAGACAGATATCGTAACCATCGTTCCCTTTTTTCTACGGACGTCTCTCGTGGAGAGGCATAAGGCAGGAAAAGAACCTCTACCCCTCGTAACGCCAGGATAGTGGTCAACTCAGGAAAATGCGTGTCATAACAGAGTTCAATGCCAAAGATCGTCTTGACATGTCTATAAGTGGGAAATTCATTGCCGTGGCTGTATATACTCCCCTCATTGGGGGCAAGGTGGAGTTTCCTGTAGACACTGCCCAGTCCATGGGGTGAGATCACAATATGACTGATAAAAAGGCTGTTCCCATCCCCTCTTTCTATCAGACCACTCAATATTGTTAACCCGGTAGATCTGGAAATACTAACTAAGGCATCACTGCTAGGACCGGGAATAGGCTCAGCGTAGGAGCCGATTGTCTCCCGAACACTGTAACCGGTTATACTCGCTTCTGGGAAACAGATTACATCAACCCCTTTATCAGCAGCCTCTCTGACAAACGATTCAATTCTCAAAAGGTTATCAGACGTTTTCCCCACAACTGAACACATCATCACGGCAGCAACTCGCACATCTTCCATTCTTAAACCAATATCTACTCTTCCTAGAAATTTAGAGCAACGGGTAATTGTCTTCCACAGGAAGACGTATCTTCTCTACTCTTATCATGCTTCTGCATATAACAAGCAGCCTGATCGAATAGGCCTCTGGCCCAATTATTTGTTCCTAACGCATGCAAATGAGAGTATGTAGCCAGTACATTCTTATAGCAGAGTCCATCCCTTCTCCCATCAATACCATTTCCTCGCTTGACTCTAAATGCAGAGGTAAGTCGATCTTTTCCCCAATCGAGGATTTTCGAATAGTGAAATTCATGGCCACACAAGGTCTCTCCTACCCCAAAATAAGGATTGGGCTTGTCTACCTCCAGGATAGTGTACCCATGACCCTCAGGTCTTCCTTGCAAAGCAAAGGTAAGGGGAAGAACTCCCACCATTGGAAATGTCTTCTTTTCAACGATCAGTTGTTCCCCCAAATACATCAGCCCTCCACACTCAGCATAAACGGGAAGCCCTCTTTCAACAGCCTCACGCAGAGACCTTTTAAAATCTTGATTCAATGCCAACTTCTCGGCATGGGTCTCAGGGAACCCCCCCCCTATGTAGAGTGCATCTATGGAAGGGAGCTCATTCTGAACAAGGGCATTGCACTCCTCTATTTTCGCCCCAAGCCTTTCCAGGGCTTCCAGGTTATCAGGATAGTAAAACCAGAAAGCTGAATCCTTAATTACTCCAATCCGTGGCCTTGTTGATGGATTTACAGGCAATCCCTTTTCTTTCATATCTTCAATGGGATCATTATAACTCAAAAAAGGGGCATCAACTGCAATCTTCCATATTCTCTCTACGTCTATATATAGTTCAACGATCCTTGCAGCTTCATCTACAGCTTTCCTGGCCTCTGGGTGTTCCTGAGGCGGAACCAATCCCATATGCCTCTCTGGGAAAAAAGCCCCACCCTTTATTTTGGGAATAGCCCCTAATACAGGAACTCCACATTTCTCTTCTATCGCAGTACGCACAATGGATTCGTGACGGTTCCCTGAAATCCGATTCAGGACAACTCCTTTTATAGCAACTTCAGGATCGAAATGTTGACAGCCAAGTATCATGGCGGCAACAGTACGTGTTGTCATACTACAATCGACTATCAGGACAACCGGAATCTGAAGCATCTTTGCAAGCTCGGCGGTGCTATAACTTCCCTGCGGATCCATACCGTCGAAAAGGCCTCTATTGCCCTCCACCAGGGCACCATGGGTTTGGTTAGTATGGACTGAAAAGGAAGACAAGATGCCCTCTCTTCCCATCAAGAAGGCATCCAGATTGTAACAATGCCGACCAGCTGCCAATCCAAGCCACGCTGCATCTATATAATCAGGACCCTTTTTAAAAGGAGAAATCGTCTTCCCCTCCTTGCGAAGACAGGCTGCTATCCCTACCGTCAGGAGAGTCTTGCCTGAGTTTCCTCGCAGGGCAGAGAAGGCTATCCTTGAACAGTTTACGACCATTTCTTTACTTTTTCTACTCCTCATCCTCAGCATCGTGTTGCTTGCCGGCACCCTTGAGTCCGATGAGTGTAGTACTACCACTCGACCAATACTCAAGGAGCCCCTCACTCACCATTTGGTTCACTAGCTTCTTTACGTCCCTTGGCTTTCTGTCTGGAAACATACCATTGAAGTCTTTCAAATAGAACTTTGTCTTGCCTTTCTTTGCCTTTAATGTATCGAGTATAAGTTCCTTATCCTCTTCGATACCCATTTAGCACCTCTTTTCTTTACTACTCAGGTTTTTAGGCTGTAGGCCGAAGGCTATTAGTCACTGCCTACAGGCTAACTGCCTACAGGCTATCCACCTGAGCAGTTAGCTCTTTTCTCTAAAATTTAAATTGTGTGCTCTGCCGCCATGTCGTATACGCGAAGCGGTAATCGTCAATAAGATGCCCTGTAAAAGGCAAGCCTGTCTTCTCAAAGAATCTCTCCCAGCCAATCCTTTCTGCCCAATCACCCAGGCGCTCATATTTCTTTGCGTCTTCCACATAGGCATACAGGATCTTTTTGATCGCCTCTACTGTTGAGGGCCAACGGGGGGGTTCATTAGGAATGAAGGGAACCACAACCTTGGAAAACTTGGGTTCACTTATCCTGTTTGATATCTTACCACCCACCAGCAGGGCAACGCCACTGCCCACTTCATCAGCTAAGGGCATGCTGGGACACATGGTATAACAATTACCACAGAACATGCATCTCTCATTATTAACCGCAACACTCTTTTTGCCATCCACTGTGGCCGGTTTGATAGCTCCGGTAGGACATGCAGCGATGGCTAGAGGGATCTCACACATATTGCCAAGATGCTCGTGGTCGAGCATGGGCGGCATGCGATGAATGCCGAGAATAGCAATGTCAGAGCAGTGGACCGCACCGCACATATTGAGGCAGCAGGCAAGGGAAATGCGAACATGTGCAGGAAATCTCATGTCCTGAAAATCGTCGTACAGCTCATCCATCACGCACTTTACGATACCCGAGGCATCTATTGCCGGGGTATGGCAGTGAATCCACCCCTGGGTATGAACTATGTTGGTAAGACCGGCACCGGTGCCACCCTTTGGAAACTTCTTTGATCCACCCGCAAATTCTCTGCTTTCAAGATCTTCCATAAGCGGTTTCAACTTTGATTCGTCATCAACCATAAACTCGATGTTATTCCGGGTGGTGAACCTTAGATGCCCGTCACAGTGTTTATCGGCAATCTCGCATATCTCCCTAATATGCGTTATACTCATAAGCCGGCAGCCACCTACCCTCACCGTGTAGACCTTTGCACCTGTTTCGGAAACGTGCACAAGTACCCCCGGTTCAAGTATCTCATGGTACAACCATTTCCCATAATTCTCCTTAATTACAGGGGGCAAAAATTCTTCATAATTTCGCGGACCTATATCGGTTATTCTATCCTTTAACGGATCTTTTGGATCGTAGCCCATTCACATAACCTCCTATCTCTGGTGTTTTTTCCTGAATTCTTTAACATCCCGATCCCATCCCCCCGGAACATCCTCTTCCTTCCAGAAGATGTAAGGGTTCGATCGGGGCTCCTGGATCATTCGAGGATCTGGCTCAAGTTCACAGACCTCTATAAACTTCTGAAACCCCACTCGCTGGATCATCTCACCGAGGCGCTCTCGATTTTTACCCTCTTCAGACCAATAATCCCAGACCTTTTCAATCAGACCGTTGAGTTCATCATAGGGATCTTCAATCTTCATAAACGGTACGGTCAATGTAGACATCTGTGCACCCTCTAAGATCGGGGCTTTGGCACCAAAGAGTATAGATGCTCCCGTATCCTGTCCAATCCTCAATGCCCTGGGCATTACATTGATACAATGCATACAACGGGTGCATTCTTTATTGTTAATCTTAAGCTTCTTTCCATCCCACTCCATACACTGGGTCGGGCAGAGGCCAATCACCTCTTTTTGGATATCGAAGGTTCCCCAGTCACGTCCGGAATGGGCGCCTGCATTGGGCTTGAACTCACCACCTACATATCCTTTGACAGCCTCCTGATCGATGCGGATGTCATCCCGCCATGTACCGATAACCGACATGTCAGCTCTAGCTATAGAGGCCACGCAACCGTTGGGGCAGCCATCAAACTTAAATTTGAATTTATATGGGAATGCAGGTCTGTGCAGCTCGTCTTGATACTCCATAGTTAGGTTGTAACACAAAGCCATAGTATCATAGCAGGCATATTCACAGCGACCCATTCCTATACAGTCGGATGGAGTTCTAAGGTTGGAACCCGAACCACCAAGGTCCTGATCAAGGTCATGGGTAAGCTCCCAAAATATCTCTTCTATCTGCGGTGTGGTAGTACCAAGCAATATGATATCGCCGGTAGAACCGTGCATGTTGGTAAGGCCACTGCCGCGTCTCTCCCACAAATCACACAGTTGCTTCAAAAATTCAGTGGTATAAAACTTACTTGAAGGTTGGTTGACACGGATTGTATGAAAATCTCTCACACCGGGAAATTGGTCAGGCTGGTCGCAATACCTGCCTATGACACCACCGCCGTATCCAAAGACACCAACAATTCCACCGTGTTTCCAGTGTACCACTTTGTCTACATAAGTAAGTTCAAGAAGGCCAAGGAGGTCACTACAGGCATCCCTTGGAGCCTGCAAATCGACATTGGTTTTCTCCCTGTTTTCTGCCTCCTGCTTAATATCAGAGACGAAGCTTGGCCACTTTCCCTTCTCTAGCTCATCAAGCATAGGAGTCTTATGT
>WOUX01000044.1 GCA_009773075.1 bacterium
GCCGACCAGTTTTTCAACTCCATTGCCAAGGGATCAACGTACTACATCCCCAAAGTTCTAAAAGAAAACGAGGAGTATAAAGGTCGCCGCGTTGATGCTGCTATCAAACTTGATAACGAAGAGATGGTAAAGAAGGTAGGACAACTCTTCTCCTCATCTGGAGCCTCGGTAAGCATGGCGGACAGTGAATCAACTCTGCTTAAGGTAAATGGCGACCTTGGCAGGATTTTAGAGGTGGCGATCAGGGATGCCAATGTTGTATTCCATAATCGAGGCGAAGAGATCGTCCAGAAATACGGTTTTCCGGAAAAAGAGGTGTTGTTTGTCTGGCATAAAGGATTCAAGGCACTGAACAAGGCACTGACAAAACAGGAAAGATTCACCGAGGCGACCTGGGTGGAAGAGGTGATGAAGAGAACCATCGAGGTGGCATACAACTTCTATAAAATCGAACCGAAATCGGCATCTTCGAGTGTCGGTATGTTAAGCGTTTCGCTCGGCTTTTATGTCGTGTATACCCTGTGGTGGGGTTATGCAATCCTCTTCCTTTTCGAAGGTCTGGGACTGCAGATGAAAGCGGGCCATAAAAAAGAGGTTTAACAGTTCACAGGGATCAGTTGCCAGGGTTCAGGGGTAGAGAAACAACATCTGATTGCTGACAACTGGCAACTGACCTGACTGCTGATCCCTGACCCCTGTAAACTGGTACAAAGAGGTGTAATCTTTCCGTGTTTCCTTTCCTGAAAAAGATTTTTTTTAGGGGAGACCCCCCACGGAGACAACGTTTTGTCTTTAACGTTGAGGAGCTTCGCTCTACATTCAAGGCCCGTTACCATAGTTTCAAGCTCCTTCTCAATGCCAACAACAAGGCGCTGGAGATAATGGCTGATATAGAGCAGTTCCTTCCGGGGGAGCACCCTTTTGGCATGTCCTTTATAAGGGCAAGCTGTACGGCTTTGTCTGTCAATGTCTTCCGTATCATCCAGAATCTTAATGAACTCGCCCCCGATAAATATCGGGAATTGTACAGCAGATTCAGGGACATTGAGGGGTCCATCAATCAGATACTTTCCCGGAGAAGACTGCCAAAAGGGGATAGGCTTGTTATTTCACTTCGGGAAATCAACGGGGAGATGGCCGATGAAACAGGAAACAAGATGGCCGGCCTGGGAGAGGTAAAAAATCGCCTCCAGATTTCCACACCGGAAGGCTTTGTGATCACAGCCCTTGCCTATCAGAGATTTTTCACCCATAATGACCTTCAGACAGAGATTGACCGCCTCCTTCAGTCTTCCAGTGCAGAGCAGATTGATCACCTCTATGCCCTCAGCGCCGGCATTCAGCAACTGATCATCCGGTCAGATATTCCCCCCGACCTCGAACAGGCGATCATGGAGGCTTACAGAGACCTCGAGCGGCAGGTCGGAGGTGGGATAACGGTATCTCTCCGTAGCAGCGCCTTGGCGGAAGATTCTGCTGGAACATCCTTTGCCGGGCAGTATCGTTCTGAACTGAACGTGAGCGCCGAAAATATTATGCAGGCATATAGAGAGGTCGTCGCCAGCAAATACAGTCTGCCGGCTATGGCTTACAGATTGAACAAGGGGATCCGTGATGAAGATATTGACATGTGTGTGGGTTGTATGGTTATGGTTGATGCGCTGGCTGGCGGAGTCATCTACTCCCGTAATCCGCTGGATATGAGAGATGGTTCGATTTTCATAAACTCAGTCTGGGGGCTGCCAAAATCCGTGGTTGACGGCAGCGGGGCATCTGACCTGTTTGTTGTCTCAAGGGACAACATGGATGTGATAAAAAAAGAGATCGGGAACAAGGAATATAAGTTTGTCTGTTACCCTGAAGAAGGGGTATGCCGTCTGGATATGGCGGGAGAGAAGGCATCTTCCCCTTCTCTGACAGATGACCAGGCCCGTCAGTTAGCCGTGACGGCAATGAAAATAGAGGAATACTATGGTTTTCCTCAGGACATTGAGTGGGGTATTTCCCATGATGGTTCCATATATATTTTGCAATCTCGGCCGCTTAAGCAGTTTGATACAGGAGAAAAGGATTTTGAAGGGGCAAAAGAGCCATTAAACGGGGAATCGTTGATCATCGCAGGTGGGATAACGGCTTCTGCCGGTGTGGCCTGCGGTCCTGTTTTTATAGTAAAGAGAGACATGGATACCCTTCAGTTTCCGGAGGGGGCTGTTCTGGTTACCCCCTCGCCTTTGCCGAGATGGGCTGCTCTCTTGAGTCGGGCTCAAGCGGTGGTCACTGAGGAGGGAAGTTTTGCAGGCCATCTGGCAACCGTGGCAAGGGAATTTAATGTCCCGGCATTGTTTGGCATCCCTGGAGCAACCGATAAATTGAGGAACGGCGACCTGATAACGGTAGATGCAGAGGGGCGGAAAATATATAAGGGCCGTGTTGAGGCGCTGTTAGTGCAGTCGGGGCATAAGAAGAGGTTTATGGAAGGCAGTCCTGTTTATGGGATACTCAGAGAGGTGAGCCAGTATATCGTTCCCTTAAACCTTCTTGATCCGGATGCCCCTGATTTTAAACCGCAGAAGTGCCGGACCCTACATGATATTACCCGCTTTTCCCATGAAAAGGCGGTTTGGGAGATGTTCAGTTTCGGTAAGGAGCATCATTTTTCAGAGCGCGCCAGCAAACAACTGCTAACTGACGTACCTATGCAGTTCTGGGTCATTGATTTAGACGACGGTTTCAGAGATGAGGCAAAGGGAAAGCATGTTAAACTGGAAAACATCTCATCTATCCCCATGCTCGCCCTCTGGGAGGGAATGACCGCCATACCCTGGCGGGGACCACCGCCGGTTAATGCAAAGGGATTTTTGTCCGTTTTACATGAGGCGACTACCAATCCTGCACTTGATCCATCCACCCGCTCTTCGTACGCTATCCGGAATTATTTTATGATCTCAAAAAATTTTTGCAGTCTCCATTCGAGGTTTGGTTTCCATTTCTCGATTGTGGAGGCTCTAGTTAGCGAAAGAGCCATTGAAAATTATATCAGTTTCCAGTTCAAGGGGGGTGCCGCTGACTATCAGCGAAAGGTTAGACGGGCCTTTTTTGTCGGCCGTATCCTGGAGGAATTTGGTTTTCGTATAGAGGTCAAAGAGGATGCACTTTTTTCCCGTGTTGAGGGAGTAGAAGAAGGCTTCATGAAGGAGAGACTCAGGATCATCGGTTACCTTATCATCCATACCCGCCAGTTAGACATGATTATGCTTGACGATGCCTCCATAAGCAGTCAGAAGGAAAAGATCATGAATGACCTCTATTCCATTATTAAGGATTCAAGGGGTCAAGGAGTCGAGGAGTCGAGCGAAAAGAAAAAAGATACAGTCTGACGTCACAGATAAAGAAGGTACGGAAAGACTTAGATATGGAAACTATCCGTTTGTTACTGGTAGATGATGAAGAAGATTTTAGAACGACACTGGCCAGCAGGTTAAAAAAAAGAGATATAGATGTTACCGATGTTGGCAGCGGCAACGAGGCAATAGAACTGATCAGAGAAAGGTCTTTCGATGTGGCCGTTCTTGACATCAAGATGCCCGGGATGGATGGCATAGAAACCCTGAGGCAGTTCAAGAAGATCGCTCCGCTCATAGAGGTTATCCTGCTGACCGGACATGGTTCTGTGGAAGCAGGTATTGAGGGTATGAGATTGGGGGCATATGATTACCTGATGAAACCTTATAATGTCAAAGATCTTTTGCTAAAGGTAGAAGATGCCTACCGGCGGAAACTGCTTGAAGAGACTCAACAGCGGGCTTAAGCCCGCTGTTGTAGGAGGGCTTAACCTTTTTAGAAGAAAAAAATCAAGCAAGGATACCTTTTCCCCTGATACCCTGTCCAACCTCTTTCGCTTTAAATATTCCTGTTTCAAGATGTTGCTGGACTCAAATGCCAAATTTTTGATGACAATAAGCGATATAGAGGAGAGACTCCAGGGGCAGGAGATCTTCGGTATGTCGTATGTGAGATCCCGAGCTGACCAGGCTGTTTTTCATACCCTTCGTATGGTTAAAAACCTGGATGACCTCTCGGGTCACCGTTATACCTTGCTTTTTGATATCATCGAAAAGATTAACCTAAAAATCAAAGAGGTTTTGGGTAAGAGAAAGGAGATCCCACCGACAGAATTGATTTTACCCTACCTTCAGATTAACGCGGAGATGGTGGATTGGGTGGGGGGGAAAAATGCCAATCTTGGTGAGATACATAACAGGGTGTATCTTCCAATACCCAGAGGGTTCGCTATCACCACACGGGCATTCGAATCTTTTATGGTCAGAAATGAACTCTTTGATGAGATCAGTAAAAAAAAGGTGGGGATTGACCCTAATAATCCGGAAACCATTAACACTATCAGTGAGGATATCCAGCAGTTAATCACCTCAGCCCAGGTTCCTGCTGAACTGGAAGATGCCATCCTCCTGGCCTATGCGAAACTTGCCGAGGACAGCGAGATACGGGTATCCATGCGGAGCAGCGCAACAGGAGAGGACAGTGAGCTTTCCTATGCCGGTCAATACTTATCTAAATTAAACGTACCATCGGATCAAATCATTCATGCCTACAAGGAAATCGTAGCCAGTCTCTATAGCCCTCGGGCGATTGCCTATCGCCTTAACAAAGGGATAAGGGACGAAGATGTCGCCATGAGTGTTGCCTGCCTTCAAATGGTGGAATCTGCAGCCAGCGGCGTAATGTATTCGCGAAATCCATTCAACTTACTTGAAGAGAATATCATCATTACCGCGGTATGGGGACTGGGTCCCTATGCCGTGGAGGGGGTTATCACGCCAGACAGTTACACGGTGGGCAAAAATCGTCAAACAATAGTAGCCGAGATCTCCCACAAGACAGTTAAATTGGTCAGTAAGTCCGACGGGGATTTGATAGAAGTTCCTGTGGCAGATGAGTTTCAGGATAAACCCTGTCTATCACAGGAGGAGATTGATATTCTTGTCACCTACGCCCTAAAACTTGAGGAACATTATGGATGCCCCCAGGATATAGAGTGGGCTCTCGACAAAAAAAAACGTCTCTTTATTCTGCAAAGCCGCCCCCTCCGTGTAGAAGACTATGGAAAAGGCTATCCCATCACCCCTGTCTTGACAGCATACCCTCTGCTGATCGAAAAAGGGGGAACAGCCTCTGCAGGAGTAGGTTTCGGACCGGCATTTCATGTAGCTTCAGATCAAGACCTATTGAATTTCCCTGATGGGGCGGTTCTGGTGGCCAGGCACTCTTCCCCTAAGTTTGTTATGGTCATGAAGAAAACCAGGGCGATCATCACCGATATGGGAAATATAGCAGGACATATGGCATCTCTGGCAAGGGAGTTCGCTGTACCAGCCATCGTGAACGCCAAGGTGGCCACGGCCACTATCCCCACCGGTATGGAAGTTACCGTGGATGCCTATTCGGGAAGGGTATATCAGGGAATAGTCCCTGAATTAGAGTCCTTCCAGAATGCCTGTGAATGCCCCATGAAGGATACACCGGTATACAGGGTTCTGAGAGAGGTCAGTGATTGGATCATACCTCTGCATCTTCTGGATCCCAAGTCACCCAACTTTACCCCATCATTTTGCCGGTCCCTTCACGATATCAGCCGGATGGTACATGAATTCTCATATACTGAGATGTTTCAACTCAGCGATTTTGTGTCCGATAAAAAGGGAGTGGCTTTTAAATTGAAAGTCTCTGTTCCGCTTGATCTGTACGTTATTGATTTGGGAGGTGGCATGACGGAAACCAACGTGCATCTCAAGAGCGTACCTCCTGATAAGATTGCTTCGATTCCCTTCAATGCCCTCCTTAGAGGAATAATGCACGAAGATTTTCAGAAAAGTCAATTACGACCTGTGGAGTTTAAAGGCTTTTTATCTGTTATGAGAGAGCAGATGCTCTCCCCTCCTTCTAAAGCAGAAAGGTTCGGTGATCGCAGCTATGCCATTATTTCTGACAAATATCTAAATTTTAGCTCCCGTGTCGGGTATCATTACAGCATCCTGGATTCCTACTGCAGCCAGACACCTAGTATGAATTATATTACCTTTTCTTTTAAGGGGGGGGCTGCCGATGATATCCGCAGAAACAGACGTGTCCGAGCTATTGCCATAATCCTTCAATCCCTTGATTTTACGGTTGAGGTCACCAGAGATCGGGTAGATGCCCGTTACCAAAAACATGAGATATCTCTTATTCAAGATAAACTGGACATGATCGGACGACTGCTCCAGTTCACCCGCCAGATGGATATGCTGATGAATAATGAGGCCAGTGTTGAAGCATTGGCAAAGAATTTCCTGGCAGGAAATTACAATTTGAAAAACATTGTAACTACTCAGTAGGGGTCAGAAGTCAGGGGATAGAGATGACTCAAGAAAAACACCCTGGGATTAACAAAAAGGTCGTTCTAATTGTCTGCCTGAGCGCTGCTATTTTTCTGACAGCGGGTGTCGCTTTGGGTCTCTGGTCTGGCAGGGAGATGAGAGAGATAGTGGGGAGACAGTTCAATGAAGAACAACTGGTTATTGCCCGTAATATCTCCAATCTGGTTGAAAGGGAAATGAACTTCCTTAGAAAAGAGCTTGTTCTCCTTGGTAAGGATATCTCTGATGGGCATCCAGCTCCTGATAGGCAGTATGAAACTATCCAGAAGAGCCTTTCCCGTGTTTTGGAGAGTGGTGTTTGGAGAATTGATGTTGTAGACCTGGGGAACAAAAAGACCCATATATATACGTCTCATAGACATTGGATGTCAGATCAGGCACCTGACCAGGGACTGCATAATGGACAGCACCCGAATGCAGGAAATAATAGAGGGGTCTGGGTTTCCCCTCCCCAGACAGAGCCTTCTGGAATAGATTTGCAATTGGGGACACCCCTGGCAGGCGCTTCTAAAAGACTGCTTATTTTTCATGTCAATGTCTCATGGTTACTAACCCCCTTTTTGAAAGATGTGCGCTCCGGAAAGACAGGATATGCCTGGATTATTGATAACAACGGTATTTTACTCTTTCATCCCGAGACAAAATTTGTCGGCAAGGATGCCTTCAAGGTTCGTAAAGAACGGGATGCAAGTATTTACTACGGAAAGATCAATTTTATTCAGAAAGAAAGGATGCTCAAAGGTCTGGAGGGCACAGGCTGGTATGTTTCCGGTTGGCATCGGGGGATTACCGGAGAGATAAAGAAACTGATTGCTTACTCCCCCATAATTATTTCAGACAATCCGCCCCAGAAGTGGTCTGTAGCC
>WOUX01000045.1 GCA_009773075.1 bacterium
ATTTAATGAGGACAATTCTTGGCAGTTTTAATATCAATTTAAGGACAAAGCTCCTTTTTATCTTTGTTTTTTTGTCCCTACTTACGATTTTGGCATTGTCGGTTCTTTATGTTCAGGGGAAGAAAGATATGGTGCTGAAGTTGGGCAGCCATACCGAAGGAATTTCTGAGGCCATCAGGATGAGTGTAGAAAAACTAACCCTGGAGGGAGACGATTCTGAGGTGCGTCTTCGTAGCTACATAAAGAAACTCCGGGGAAAGGGGATTAAGGAGGTCTCTATTATCAGTAACGCGGATGAAGTGATAGCCAGCTCTGATCCCAAAAAACTGGGCACAAAGGTCAGTCCCCTGTCTGATAGTATGATAACAGAGGCAAGCCTCGATAAAAATTTCGGTAGGAGAAGAACACCTGGGTTATATCCATATCAATACGGATTTAGAAGACTTCAATAAACTCCTGAGGAAGAAGTATTATCAAAGAATATTGGTGACTGCCCTGATCTTTGGCATTGGGATAGTATTGTCCTTTCTCCTATTCTGGAGATATACCAGACCTATTCAAGAGGTAGCTAAGGCTGCTCAAAGGATAACTGAAGGTAATCTTGAAGAGCTGCCCCCTACAAGACAGAGAGATGAAGTTGGTCTTTTGGTAGAAAACTTCAATAAGATGGTGAAACAGCTACGGGAAAGAAGGAAACTTGAAGAGAGACTCAAGGAAGCCGAGAGGTTTTCTGCTATTGGGCAACTTGCCTCTGGGATTGCCCATGAAGTGAGAAATCCTCTGAATTTTATCAGCTTAAGCATAGACCATATAAAAGATAAACTCTCTCCAAATGATGAGTTTCATTCCCTGGTTTCCAATATGAAAGGTGAAATCTCCCGTATAAGCAGGATGATAGAGGATCTTCTGGATTATGGCAGACCTCTTAGACTGAATTTGAGGGAAACCGATCTGGTATTTTTACTGGAAGAGGTTCTAACTCTTACCAGAGAAAGGATCGATGCCCAGGGAATAATGGTAAAAAACTCCTTTCCACTCAAATCCCCTTGCATGGTGGACATGGATAAGATAGAGACCTGTCTTATGAATATAATCGTGAATGCCATTCAGGCAATGCCTTTAGGCGGAGAACTAACAATCAGGGTGTCTCAATCCGACCTTTTTATAGAAGTGGAGTTTGAGGATACCGGAGAAGGAATAAGACCCGAAGACCTGGAGAAGGTGTTTGAGCCGTATTTTACCACAAAAGAGCTAGGGATAGGATTGGGGCTGGCTATTACCAAACGGATCATTGAGGAACACAAAGGAGAAATTAGCATTAAAAGCCATCCTAATCAGGGGACTAAAGTAAAGGTCAAACTAAGGAGGCAGTAATGAAGGAAGGTGCGATCCTTGTAATAGAAGATGATAGATCTCAACTGGAAATCCTTAAACTCATCCTGAAAGAAGAAGGATACGAGGTAGAGACTGCTGCTACAGGTAGAGATGCATTGAGAATATTCAGGGGAAGTCTTTGTTCGCTGGTTTTAACTGATCTGAAGCTCTCTGATATGGATGGGGTGGATCTAATGGAAAATCTCCTGAAGGAGTCCCCCCACTTAACGGTGATTATCATTACTGCCTTCGGGTCATTGAATTCTGCTGAAAAGGCAATGAAACTAGGGGCCTTTGACTATCTCTTTAAGCCGGTAGGTCGGGATGAATTGCTATTCAGTATCAAAAAGGGTTTTGAGAAGGTGAGGCTGGTAAGGGAGAACCTCTTATTTAAACAGCAATTAGAAGAGAGATTCAGGTTTGACAATATCATTGGAAGGCATGAGAAGATGCAAGAGGTTTTCAGGTTAATCCAGAAGGTAGCACCCAGTGATTCCACGGTCTTGATTACCGGTGAGAGTGGTACAGGAAAGGAGTTAATAGCAAAGGCAATCCATTATAACAGTCCCAGAAAGGAAATGCCTTTCCAGGCGATAAACTGTGCGTCTATTCCGGAAACCCTTTTAGACTCGGAACTCTTTGGCTATGAAAAGGGCAGTTATACCGGTGCGTACAGGAGAAAAGAAGGTCTTTTTGAGGCATCACACAAAGGCACTCTTTTCCTGGATGAAATTGGGGACCTCAGTCCCGGCATGCAGGCAAAGATACTGAGGGCACTTCAGGAAAAGGAGATAAGAAGACTAGGAGGTAGAGAAAGCATCAAGGTAGATGTACGGATAATAACGGCTACTAATAAGGACCTGGAAAAGGAAATAAAAGAAGGTAGGTTCAGAGCCGATCTCTATTACAGGTTAGATGTGGTCTCCGTATCCCTTCCTCCCTTAAGGGATAGGATTACCGATATACCGGCATTAGTGGAGTATTTTATTCATAAATTCAATCATTCCCTCAGGAGAGAAATTAAAGGAATTTCTAAGGATGCCCTTCGTTTATTGATGGAGTACAATTGGCCAGGCAACGTAAGAGAACTGGAATCTGCTATAGAAAGGGCAGTCCTCCTATCCGAAAGGGAGATTTTAGAGGTTAAAGATTTTTCAATAACGATACATCCCTGTTCTTACACTATGGGAAAGGTTGAACTGGACATCCCAGAAGAGGGGATATCTCTGGATGATCTGGAGAGGGATTTGATCGTTAAGGCTATGGAAAAATCTGATTTCGTCATTACTAAGGCAGCCAGGCTTTTGGGCTTAAGCTATAAAACCCTTTGGTACAGGATTAAGAAATTAGAGATAAAAGGAGATTTTCCCAAATGGGAAGGAAAGGTTTCCCAAATGGGGAAAATGGATTTTAGATTCAAAACTTAACTCATTGATTTTCCTTCAATTTATAAATAGGCATAAAAGTTGCGTCTTATTCTACTTAATATAATACATTTATTAGAAAGGAGGTGAAGAAGAATGAGAAAAATATCTTATGTTCTGGCACTTATTATCACCGTGGTATTTCTTGCTGGTGTCAGTTTCGCAGCAGAGGCAAAGAAAGAGGAGAAGAAAGCCCCAAAAGAGAAAGTAGTTGTGGCAAAGGGTGAGGTTACAAAAGTAGATGCCGCTACCATTACGATTAAAAAGGCTGGAAAGACTCCCGAGGAGATTACCCTCAATGTCGCTCCTGAGACTGTGATAAAGGTAGGTAAGGAAAAGAAAGCTCTGGCTGATATTAAAGTAGGCGATAAGGTAAAATGTAGTTACGTCAAAGATACGATGGCTGCCAAATCAATCTCCAAGTAATATCTAATCTGTTAAAAATTAAAAGGCATGGGGCTTTGTATGACCATGCCTTTTTTTTACCCATCATTTATATCCCCTAGTATATCCACAAGGCTGGGGACTCGAATACAGAGGAAAGCCACTAAAGGCTACCCACCGAAAAAAATACTATTCCCGCATAACAAGAGATCGCCATATTTGTTCCAAATGAATATTTTTGTTGTGTAGGGATCGATTTTACGGTACTATATGTGATAGTTGGTATAATATCTCCAAAGTAAAACTCGGAAGCCCGAACAAAAAAATCAGGTGGTGGCAAATGAAAGCCAAAACCATAATCATTTTAGTTTTAGTCGCTCTCCTTGTGATCTTTCTTCTTCAAAATACTGAGGTCATTGAAGTACGGTTTCTATTCTGGCAGATATCGATGTCAAGAATCGTTCTGTTGTTTAGTACCCTTATAGTTGGTCTGATTACGGGCTGGTTCCTGAGTATCCTTACATCCAAAAAATCCTAGTCAGAGCCGAATGACCTTTTTACTCCCTCGATAACAATCACCGTTTGTATCTCCCACTAAAACTAGGCTGCCGAACCTAAGCATATTCTACCAAACCTTGGTGGATTACAACCGAGAAAGGAGGAAACTTTCATGACAGATTTTCACCAGGAAGGAATAATCACCACCCTCCATGCGCTCTATGAGGTCTTTGACCGTGAGGAATATCTCATGGGGCTTGAACAGAAACTTGAGGAGTATTCACGCCATATCAGAATCAGCCTTCTTCTTCCGTGTCTTTATTCTGAGATGCTGAATCCCCAGGTTCTTGACCTAATAGTGGATGAAATCCAGAAAGTTCGCTACCTCAACAGTGTGGTAGTGGCTCTGGGAGGTGCCATAGAGGAAAGCAAATTCAAAGAGGCAAAAGAATACTTTGGACGACTTATTACACCTGAGAGGGATGTCAAAATCATCTGGGTCGATGGTCTGCGTATTCAAAATATACTAAGTGATATCAGTGAAAGAAAAATCCCTACCGGTGTCCAGGGGAAAGGACAGTCAGTATGGCTTGCCCTGGGTTATCTCTTTGCCCGAGAGGACAGCGATGTGATAGCCCTTCATGATTGTGATATTCTTACATATAACCGACTCCTTTTGGGAAGACTCATTGAACCCACAGTAAATCCTAACAACGACTTTGAGTTTTGCAAAGGATATTATCCCAGGATATCTCCGACAGAACGAACCATGAAAGGACGAGTCACGCGTCTCTTTGTGATACCCTTTGTGGATGTCATGAAACAGATTATGCACGACCAGGGGTACCACGCATTGGAATCTTTCTTCGCCTACCACCGGACCTTTAATTATCCCTTAGCCGGTGAGTTTAGTTTCACCGCGCGCCTGGCTCGAGGGATAAATATTGCCTACGATTGGGGACTCGAGGTAAGCACCCTCTCGGAGGTCTACCACAGGGTTATCCCTCGAAAAATCGCCCAGATTGATCTTATTTCCAATTACGAACACAAGCATCAGGCCCTCTCGCCTGACGACAGGACGAAAGGGCTTCACCGCATGGTAATAGATATCGCTAAATTTTATTTTAATTATATGCGCTCTAATGGAGTTGTCCTTGATGATGCGTTCGTGGAAATGGTGAGGCAAACCTATTATCAGAATGCCCTCAAATTCATTAAGCAATACAGCGACGATGCAGAAGTGAATGACCTGGTTTTTGATCGTCATGAAGAAGAGCTCACGGCATGGTATTTTCACGAATTCCTGTGGACTACATGGAAAGAGATAGGAGAAAAACGCGAGGATACACAAATCCCATCCTGGAACCGCGTCCTCTATAGTATTCCAGACATATATATTAAGCTTCTGAAAGCTGTGGAGGCTGACAATGCCTGAAGTGGCAGGTCATGGGAGTAGAGCAGATGTCTGTGAAACTAGCCTTTGTTACATATGAGACTCCCTTTGCTCCCTGCGGAGGGATTGCTGCAGTAATGGGACGTTTACCTAGCTATGTTCAAAAAGTCTCTGGTCTGGATACGATTGTCATCACGCCATTCCATTACAAAATCGAGAAGACATCATCCCTCGATAACAAAATCAAACTCATGACTAACATCAATGTCCCATTTGATAATAAAAATGTCCCTGTAGAGGTCTATCGATACAATGATAATCGATACCAGTGGACATGGTACTTCTTAAAACCAGTAGATAGTCGGTTCTTTGCAGGAAGACGCCATCCGTATGACGTAGGGGAAACGCAGGGAGAGATTTCAAGAATTCTGCTTAGGGACTCCCTATTTTTCGGTGCAACTGTAGCCCGCATACTTGACAACACAGACCAGACAGACCATTGGAAGGTCATGATACAGGATTGGGAAGCGGCAACCACAGCCTTAGCTCTGACTAGACAGAACAAGAATCAAGAGCTGTATCTAACACTTCACAACAGCTATGACAGCGGAGTTACAAATGCTGACCTTTTACAGGTGGGAATTGATCCTGCCTCTTGCCCAGGTGAAACCGTACTGCAACGGGCGCTGCCCCTTGTCGAACGGACTGTCTTCACTGTATCAAGCCAATTCGCCCTGGACCTAACGGAAGATCCTCTCCAGGCTGAAGTTATGGCGCCCCATCTCAAAGATACTCTGAAACCAAGGCTTTTTGGGGTTGACAACGGTCTTTTTGCAAACCTTGCGATTAATGAAGGCATCTTAGCTGAGATGATGGGGGACAATTTCGCTACGGTGCATGAATGGAAGACTATCAGGAGAAAAGAAGCCCTTCATGCACTGGATAGATTTGTCCCTTCAGAAGACAAACCTATCTGGGGGGATCTTGAAAAGTTTAAGAGAGATGACTCTCCATGGTTTGTCTTGGCAGGGCGGGATGATCCCCGCCAGAAAGGTTATGATGTTGCAGCGAGTGGGATTACAGAGTTTTTGGAAAAAGGGGAAGATGCACGATTCCTATTCTTTCCCATCCCCGGTGATGAGGGGTTGGATGGGTTACATTTCTTAAAGAAACTATCGAAAAGATTCCCTCAAAGTGTCATCGTCCTTCCTTTTTTGTTTCAGGAGGGTTTTTTCTCTACTCTCCAAGGGGCTACTTATGGGGTTATGCCCTCACTATACGAGCCGTTTGGAATGGCTAACGAATTCTATTTGAATGGAACTGTGGGGATTGGTCGAGCAACCGGAGGGATTGTCCAGCAAATTGTCCCCCTTCGATCTGCCTTGTCCTTCACCCGAGCTGTCCGGGTTAGGAGCGAGCGCTGGCACATCGCTTCGTACACACCCACCGGAATCCTGTTTCGAGAGAGAGACAACATAGAATCTGCTGTTGATGATTGGAGAGGAATTAACGCTGCCGAATATGACATAAAAGGCAGAGGGTTAGACCGAGTTGAACAGCGCAAGAGATACCCTCTGTTTCAATCAATATCCCATGAGCTTATGCTCAGCATCGTAGATGGTGTTCGAGTCTATAGAGACACCCCTGAACTGTATTACAGGATGCTGGTAGAAGGAATAAACCATATCAGGCGTAGTTTCTCATGGGAACGGGCTGCCCAGGAATACGTTCGCAACTTTGTTGTATAGGGATTCCCTTTTGGGACACAGGTAAGCACAGTTGTTTCGCTGGTTTGACTGGTCTCATTAGCTCAGTGTTAAGACCCACACATTACCCGGATTCTCCCCTCACGCCATTTTTTCTAACCAGTAAAATCAACAAAAGCGCCATAGCAGCCATAGCGGCACTAATTATGAAGGCATAATCATAGGCACCTGTCCTGTCCCGAAGTATACCGGTAACCCAGTGAACAAGAATAGCCCCCAGGCCATAAAAGGGCGTCCATGCCCCTATAACGGTACCCATCATTTCCCTTGGGAAATAGTCTCCAGCACAGGCACCATAAATTGGGAATGTTGCTCCGTAAAAAATTGCCACCCCTCCCACAAGGGCATACAACATTACCCATGAATCTCCGGTGAAGAGGATCCCCGCCATAAAGGCAGCGATAAAGGAGTTGGAAATGATAATGGTCCTTTTTCGACCGATATAGTCGGACAGGGGTAAGATCGTTAAAACTCCTGCCACCTGACAGATACCGTGCACCGTGGCCAGAAAGCTTGCCTTTTCCAGAGACAATCCAATCTGGTATTTGGCATAGTCCACCATAAAGGTGGTAATGCCGTAAAGGCTGTAAGATACGCAAAAATAAGAGAACCCAATAAGCCAGAACCTGCTATCCTTTAAAACTATAGAGAGAGAACCGCTCTTTGATTGAGCCTTCACGTCCATGTTATTGGCTCTGAAGGTTTCTCTCTGTCCCCAGGGTGAGTATCCCCCGCTTTCGGGGTCACTTCTCAGTAACAGACCATTAACTATCACCATCACCAGCGCTCCGGCTNNTACCAGCCATAGCGCCAGTTGAAGTGGAGCACTATCCATGGAAAGGCTGCCCCCATGGTTGCGAAACCAAGCCCGTACCCTGTCGAGAGTATCCCCAGCGCCAGCCCTCTGCGGTTAGGAGAGAACCATCGCTGAACTACGGTAATTACCGGTGTCCACATCCCCGTGGCACCAAGACCGGCTATCGCGTAAAAGAGGCAGGCATCCCAGAGGGTTTTTGCCGTTCCCATCAGGAGGACGCCAAGGCTGAGGATGAGACAGCAGGCTGTAATCACACGACGTGCTCCAAGTCTGTCGGTCAGATAACCGGTAAGGGGGGTCAGGGCGATATAGGAGAAGAGGTAGGAATTATAGATAGATCCGCCGGCAGTTCGATCGAAACCCAGAGTGCGAATCATCTCTGGAAGAACGACTCCGTATCCGAGGCGGACAGAGTAGTTGATAAAAAGATTGACAAAGCAGGTTGCCAGGATGATCCATGCCCAGTGAAAAGCTTCTCCTTTTTCTACAACATTTTTCAACATTTTATATTACCTGATTGGATTTATAACTCGGCACTACCTTTTTCTGATACTAATTGTTTCAAGAGCTTCCTTCGCAGCTTCTTTTATTTGAGCATCGTACTGACCGCTTAAAATCATTTCAAGTCGGGGTGCTATTCTGTGAT
>WOUX01000046.1 GCA_009773075.1 bacterium
CAGATAGAACAGGCGCTTTATGAGAATGAGGAATTAAAAATAAGAGCACAAAACAATCCCATCGAGAATTTCAAATATGCTTTTGATGAAGTATTCATTCAAGCTCTGATTGACAGAATGGACGCAAACCAGGATATTTTTGAAAAGATTATGGTGAATTCAGAATTCAAACAGGATGTAAAAGAGTGGTTGACAAAAAGGATTTATCAACGTTTTAATGAAGATGAGGATTAGTTGCCGGAAATAGCACTGAAATTTTAATTTCCATTTGATGTTCCATAAAACATGGTCACTATAAAGTGTCGCATCCTAATTATTTGTAATAAAAACAAACACCGCCATATAGTCTTCACAGGAGGATAAAATGAAAGTAGCACCAGGGATATATCAACTAAAGGTACCAATCCCGGACAATCCCTTAGGACACCTGAACTGTTACCTGGTTGAAGGAAAAGAGGGATGGCTCATGGTAGACACCGGGTGGTTCACGCCCGAAACCTTCGATTCCTTGAAAAACGGGCTTAAGGATATGGGGATCACTTTTACTGACATTGCTACCATAGTAGTTACCCATGTCCACCCGGACCACTTCGGCCTTGCCGGAAGAATTAAAAATGTATCTCCAGACACAAAACTACTCACTCATCAGTTGGAAGCAGACTTGATTGAGACACGATATATCAAGTTTTCCGACCTTCGGCATAAGGTGGGGACTATGTTGAGACGTTATGGGGTGCCTTCTCTTGAACTTTCATCTTTGGACTCTTCCTCTATGCCTGCTCTTGAATTTGTCAGGGTCACTTTTCCAGACAGAACTCTGTATGGAGGAGAGATTATTCCCACCGGCAGATATAACCTGGAGGTGATCTGGACCCCGGGGCATTCTATAGGACATATCTGCCTCTATGAACCGAGAAATCAACTTCTCTTTTCAGGGGATCATATACTCCCCCATATAACTACCAATGTAAGTTACCATGTGCAGTCAGGTGACAACCCCCTCGGAGATTACTTGTATTCCTTACGTAAGATTGAGAACTTGCCGGTTGAGAAAATCCTTCCTGCCCATGAAGATATATTTACGGATCTTCGGGGCAGGATAACGGAGTTGACAGAGCATCACAATAATCGCGAGGCGGAAATCCAACAAGCTATTCTTGAAGGACATCGGAGCGCTTACGAGATTTCTTCCCAAATAACCTGGAATGTTCCGGATTTCAACTGGGATAATTTGCCTCCCCTACATAAGCGCATTGCAGTTATGGAGACAATTGCCCATCTCGAATGTATGCGTTGGGAAGGGAAGGTTCAAAGAATCATTGAAGACGAATTCATTACGTTCAGACCCCGTTAAAAAAAAAGGATACAGTTAAGTCGGGTAACACTGGACGTTATTATCACCGTCCTACTGGAGGTCTCTTGTTTTACTATCTTATTAGACGCCTTATCTCAATGATTCCTCTGCTCTTGGGAATTACCGTAATCTCCTTTTTGGTCATCCATTTAGCCCCAGGAGCGCCTACGGGTCTCCAGACCGATCTGAACCCCAAGATTACAGCCGAAGCCAGGATTCGGCTGGAGAAGATTTACGGGCTGGATAAACCCCTGCATACCCAGTATCTTTTGTGGCTTAAGCGTTTAGTTGTCCTCGATCTCGGTAATTCTTTTTCAATGGACGGAAGGCCTGTCACAGATAAGATCATCGAAAGGGTCCCCATCACTATCCTTATAAATGCCCTTTCTATGTTTTTGATCATCTTAATAGCTATTCCCATAGGCGTTATTTCTGCCAGTTACCAGGACTCCTTTTTTGACAAGTTTACAACCGTTTTCGTTTTTATAGGGTTCGCAGTTCCAACCTTCTGGCTGGCCTTGCTCTTGATGATCCTATTCGGGGTAAACCTGGGCTGGCTGCCTATATCTGGTTTGAAATCGCTGAATTACGAGTATCTGCCAGCCGTTGGGATGCTTATGGACAGGGTAAAACACCTGATACTTCCTATCTTTGTCTCTGCTTTTGGAGGATTAGCAGGACTTTCCAGATACACAAGGTCCAATATGCTGGAGGTAATCAGGCAGGATTACATAATGACAGCCCGATCAAAGGGTTTGAAGGAAAGGGCGGTAATATTTAAACATGCCCTGAGGAACGCCCTGTTGCCTGTTATAACAATTTTGGGTCTATCGGTCCCGGGATTAATCGGCGGAAGCGTAATCTTTGAGACTATCTTTGCCATACCAGGGATGGGACAGTTATTCTATATGAGCGTTATGGCAAGGGATTACCCTGTGATAATGGGTATCCTGGTTATTGGAGCTGTACTTACTCTGATGGGTAATCTTATTGCCGATATATCCTATGCATTGGCCGACCCACGGATAAAGATAGCTAAGTAAAGGTTATTTATTGCCCCAATCAGTTAATGAAGCGAAAGGGTTCAAGGGGTCTAGGGGGCAAGTGGGCAAGAGAAAGAAGGCAAGATGGAAAGAGAAACTCCAGGACGTCTTTTTTGGCGCAGATTCAGGAGTAACAGGCTTGCTATAACCGGGGCTATGATTGTCATTCTCCTTTTCCTTTTTGCTGCTTTAGCTCCATATATATCCCCTTATGATCCGGGTTATATAAACACCAAAAATGCCCTGCAAGTCCCAGGCAGAGATCATTTACTGGGGACCGATCAACTGGGAAGGGATGTGCTGAGCCGGATGATATGGGGGTCGCGTATATCCCTTTTAGTCGGATTTGTGGCTGTTGGAATTGCTATTGTCATTGGCACCTTCCTTGGTGCCCTGGCAGGTTTTTATGGTAAATGGGTGGATAACGTGATAATGCGGTTTGTGGATATAATGCTCTGTTTCCCCACTTTCTTCCTGATCCTTGCAGTAATCGCTATTCTTGAACCCAATATATGGAATATTATGATTGTAATTGGACTTACTTCCTGGATGGGAGTGACGCGTCTTGTGAGGGCTGAATTTTTGAGCCTTAAAGAGAGGGATTTTGTAAGGGCTGCAAGCGCCACGGGGGCGAAAAATCCCAGAATAATCTTTCTTCATATCTTACCCAATGCCTTGTCGCCCATATGGGTATCTGCTACCCTGGGGGTTGCTGCGGCAATCCTTACGGAATCTGCATTGAGCTTTCTCGGCATAGGGGTTCAGCCCCCCACACCCAGTTGGGGGAATATCCTGACCGCAGGAAAAGACAACATAGAAATTGCCTGGTGGCTATCTCTTTACCCTGGATTGGCTATTCTCATTACGGTGCTGGGATACAATCTTCTGGGAGAGGGTATTAGAGATGCCATAGACCCAAGATTGAAAACTTAGATTATATCCGATCCTGTTTGTCTATGTGTCTTTCAATTCTTTTATTAACTGTGTTATTCATAGAAGACCTTTAAAAAAACTATGGTAACTATTCTTGACCTTCCTCACTCAGTAACCATTGTAGAGGTAGGCCCGAGGGATGGCCTGCAAAATGAAGGTATAGAAGTCTCTACCGACCAAAAAGTACATCTGGTAAACTGTCTGTCCCAAACTGGTCTAACCCGAATAGAGGTTACCTCTTTTACCCATCCATCATGGATCCCCCAATTAAAGGATGCTGAATCGGTGATGAATCAGATTCAAAGGAAGGAGGGGATTGTTTACAGCGCATTGATTGCCAACAAAAAGGGCTATGAGCGGGCTATGGAATGTCAGGTGGATGAGCTGGTGCTTTTGGTGTCTGCCAGTGAGACCCACAATCTAAGAAACGTCAATCGTGCTATTTCTGAATCCTTAAAAGATATAGAGGAGATATCTCTTGATGTTCCCAAAGACAGGGTAAGGATGCGCGGGGTTATTGCCATGGCATTTGAATGTCCTTTTGATGGTAAAATCTCGATTGACCGAGTTATAGACATTGGCAAAGAGTTTAAGAGAATGGGAGCATACGAAATAGCCTTAGCCGATACCGCTGGGTTAGCCAACCCTGCACGGGTGTTTGAGGTTTTCTCAATGGTTACCCATGAATTGTCCGGAATCTCTCTGGCAGGGCATTTTCATAATACTTATGGTTTTGGCATGGCCAATGTTTTTGCTTCGTTACAGTGTGGTGTAAGTGTTTTTGACGGCTCCATAGGGGGATTGGGAGGATGTCCCTATATACCTGAAGCATCGGGGAACATAGCTACCGAGGACATTGTATACATGATGGAAACAATGGGCATTGAAACAGGTATAGAGCTAGATAACCTTTTGGAATGCAGTAAATTGACTGAGGGATTGGTGCAAAAACCGTTAACCAGTTATTTATCAAAACAAAAGAGGATAAAGTATTAGATGTAGGGGGGGGTATAATGTCAGATATGTCCGAGATAGAGAAGACAGCAATGGAAAACAGAGATCATTGGCTGAAGGAAGAGGAAGGGCTCTATGCCCATAGGCAGGAGGCATACGATGTTGGCGGACAAAAGCAGCTTGATAGATTGGCCAAACAGGGGAAAGAGCCTGTTAGACACTTAATTGACCGGTTGATTGATCCAGGCACAGAATTCTTTGAGGTAGGCATAGATGCCGGGTTCGAGATTGGGTACCCGGAACAGCCCCACATACCAGGGGGTGGTCTGGTTACAGGGGTAGGCAGTATTCACGGCAAGGACTGCATGATCTTCGGAAACGAGAGTAGGATGACAGCAGGGACATACTATCCTATAACCTTGAAGAAACATATGCGTGCCCAGAGGATCGCTGAAGAATGCGGTCTGACCTGTGTATATATCGCTGATTCAGGCGGTATCTTTTTGCCCATGCAAGAGGGGTGCTTTGCAGATGAGGGAATGTTTGGCTCCATGTTTTACAATATGTGCAATATGTCTGCTAAGGGGATCAAACAATATACCCTGAGCACCGGCGGCAACACCGCCGGAGGTGCCTATATAGTCTATCTTGCATGTGAGTCCATTATGATTGAAAAGATGGCATTTGCCTTTCTGGCAGGTCCACCCATGGTCAAATCGGCCATAGGCGAAGACGTGAGCATGGAAGATTTAGGTGGAGCTTATGTTCATGCAAGACACTCGGGAGGTTGCGACCACTTTGTGAAAAGCCAGGAGGAAGGCATTGATAAGCTAAGAGAACTGATCAAATTTGACCCGCCCCAGAAGACACATATCGACCGCCGAGAGATTAAAGAGCCTAAAGTTCCTGTGGAAAAACTCTATGAGATACTACCAAGAGATACCTACAGGGCTATTAATGTAAGAGAGGTGATCAAGTGCATTGCAGATGACAGTTATTTCTCAGAATATAAAAAGGAGTATAAAACAGGCAGAGGTGATACAATCGTCTGTGGCAAAATGTGGCTGAAGGGCATTCCGGTGGGGGTTATAGCCTCCAATGGGGTAGGGGTAATCTTTATCGAAGCAGCCAGAAAGGCGGCAGAATGGATGATCCGCTGTGGAAATGATAAGACTCCTCTGCTCTTTATCCAGAATGCCCCTGGATATATGGTGGGCAAACAGGAAGAATGGGGAGGGATCGGCAAGTATGGGGCGGATATGGTTCGTACGTGCAGTACTGTTCAGGTACCGAAGATCCAGTGGGTTATAGGGCCTGACCACGGAGCCGCCAATTATGGCATGTGTGGCAGGGCATATAAACCAAGGTTTTCCTTCCAGACGATGCGTGCCAGGACTTCTGTCATGTCCGGAAGGACAGCAGCCTTTATCCTAACCAGCCTTGAAAGAAAGAAGGCAGAGGCCTCGGGCAAGGAGATGGATGAAGAAGAGGTAGCAAGATTTGATGCTATGATGAGGGAAAAGTACGAGCGCGAGGCTCATCCCTTCTTCACCGGGGCGCGTCTATTCCACGATGGTGTAATTGCCCTAAAAGAGTCCAGGGATGTTCTGGGAAGGGCTTTTGAGCTGGCTCTACATAAGCCGATTCCAGATTCCGTCTTTGGGAATGTAAAGTTTTAGCTGCATCTACAGGACATTTCTATTTTGCGTTGACATTTTCCGGTTAAAATTGTTGACAAAAATATAGTAGTATGTTAAATGAAACAATAAATGAATATTCATTCATTTTTGTATTGTCTTTTCAGGAAAGTCCAATTGTTCCAATGACAGTAGCTGATCGATGGAGAATAAGAGAAAACTTTTCAGGCTGATCGGTAGATACAGTACAATTGGGCTGGAAATGGTTATCTCGGTTGTTATTGGCATCCTCTTTGGATGGTGGTTAGACAGGTTGTTCAATACTAAACCATGGTTAACAATAGTCTTCATGCTGTTTGGTATTGTAGCCGGGTTCAGAAGTCTATTTAAGTTACTGAAGGATATAGAAAAGGATGACGGAATTAACCAGGAGTAATTGTGTGAATGAAGTTAAAGAAGTTAAAGAAGAATCAAGGCTTACTTCTATTCAGAGAAATAATATTATAATACTTCTGGTTCTTACCCTGGGCAGCATAGTCTATAAATCATCTGCTGTTACTCTGGGAGTGTTTTTAGGAGGGGCTATAGTCATCCTAAATTTTTGGTTTCTTCGCAAGATTATTGAGGGTGGTTTTAAAAAGAGAGATAATGCTGCGGCTTTCGCATTGAGTTATTTTTTTAAATTTGCTGCCCTAGTTGCAATTATATTTGTGGTTATCTATTCTGGTATTGTGAATACGCTTGGTTTAATAATAGGACTCTCGACGGTATTCATCGGTATTGCTCTAGATGGATTTGTTCAAGTATTAAAGAAATCATAGGGGAGAAGACAGATCATGGGACATGATTTTACATGGGTTTCAACATTACCGTTCTTTGATTTTTTTACATCTCTTTTGGGTCATGCGCATGACGCTAATGCTGTTTATCATGGAATACTGGTATTTTTGGTTCTAACTATTCTTGTCCTTATAGGTTATGCAAGAAAGTCTAAAGACCTTATTCCTGAAGGCAAAGCTAGTCTTGCGAATTTTCTGGAGGTGCTTGTTGAAGCAGTCCTTGGATTGGTAGAAAACACATTAGGACATGAGGGAAGAAGGTTTTTACCTTTGATCGGTACCCTTGCCATATTTATATTATTCTGTAATCTGTTGGGGCTTTTCCCAGGGTTTTTACCGCCAACAGACAATATCAATACAACGGCCGCATGTGCACTAACTGTATTCTTCTACTATCATTATGTAGGGATTAAGAGACATGGATGGAAGTAT
>WOUX01000047.1 GCA_009773075.1 bacterium
AAGCAATCTGGTGTACAACAGAAACAGGCTCATGAAGCGATCCGTCTTTTTTACGAATTGGTCAGTCAACAGCCTAATATTAAAATAGTTTTAGCCACAATAGCACAACAAAATCCAGGGATCAAGGATATTGTATCAAATTCAAAACATGAGATTCATCCAAATGACCCTTTTCGAAAACAGAATCCATATGATTTTAACGCAAAACCAGAAATTAACAAAGGAGAAACTAATTGTAATTGGCAAAACATTTTCCTTGAATTAAACAATGAGATAAAGGTCAGACACTATTCACCTAAAACCCTGAAGTCCTATGTGATATGGGTCCGGAAATTCCAGTACTTTACTAAAAGCAAAAATCCGGAAACATTATCGGCTTCAGACGTAAAGGAATTTTTAACCTTTTTAGCGGTTAAACAAAAAGTCTCTGCTTCATCTCAGAATCAGGCCTTTAATTCTCTCTTATTCTTTTTTCGAAATATTCTGAAAAAGGACTTTGGCAAAATTGATGGTGTTGTCCGGGCCAAAAGGAAACCCTATATCCCCGTTGTTTTATCCAGAGAAGAAATAGACAACATAGTCAAAAGGTTGCCATATCCTTATGGTCTCATGGTAAAGCTGCTCTATGGCTGCGGCCTCCGTTTGTTTGAGTGCCTGAATCTCCGGGTCAATAATTTCAATTTTGACGCAGGCATCTTAACGGTTCATGATGGGAAAGGGAAAAAAGATAGAACTGTGCCTCTACCTGAAGCGCTTAGGCTTGAATTACAGTCCCATCTTGAACGGGTAAAAAAACTGCACCAAAAAGATTTGAAAGAAGGCTATTCCGGTGCTTTTATGATGAATCAATTGGAAAAAAAATACAAGAATGCCGGCAAAGAACTCACGTTCAAAGAGCAATTAAGAAGGCAGTCAATAAAGCTCAACTCACTAAACGGGCTTCCGCCCATACATTTCGCCATAGCTTTGCTACGCACCTGCTTCAGGCAAATTACGACATCCGCACGATACAGGCACTGCTTGGGCATACAGATGTGAGGACGACCATGGTCTACACCCACTGCATACCAAGCAGGACTGTGAAAGAGGCCAAAAGCCCGCTGGATTTTTGATGTCCTGTGGGAAAAAGATTAAGAAATGAAGGCACTATACTTTGACAACAAGTTGAAACTTTTAGACCGTCCAAAACCTGAAAGAGGACGCGGTGAAGCCCTTATCAGGGTTTTGATGGCGGGAATATGCAACACAGACATGGAGATTGTTAAGGGTTACAGAGGGTTCAAGGGAATATTGGGGCATGAGTTTGTAGGGGTTGTGGAGGCATGTGACAACCATAAGTTCTTAGGTAAAAGGGTAGTAGGGGAGATAAACTGCGTCTGTGGTAAATGCAGCTTTTGCATTAAGGGGTTAAAAAATCATTGCAAAGATAGAAGGGTTTTGGGTATACTGAACCACAATGGGGCATTTGCTGAATACCTGGTTCTTCCTGAAGATAATCTTCATATTATCCCGGACAAGGTTCCAAATGAAGAGGCAGTCTTTGTAGAACCACTGGCAGCGGGGTTTCAAGTAACCGAGCAAGTCCATATCATGCCTTCAAATAGGGTGATAGTACTTGGGGATGGGAAGCTTGGTCTGCTTGTAGCACAGGTACTTGCCTTGACAAACTGTGATCTCATCCTTGCCGGTAATCACCCCTCAAAGCTGTCCATAGTCAAAAGCATGGGAATAAATACAAGACTGATAGACGATCTTGGTGAAAGGAAAGCCGATGTGGTTATAGACTGTGCTGGAACTCCAGAAGGGTTGGAGATGGCAATAGGATTGACTCGGCCCAGAGGAACCATTGTTTTGAAGAGTACCGTAGCTGAAAACAGAGAACTTGATTTAACACCACTGGTCGTCAATGAAATAACCCTTATTGGTTCCAGATGCGGACATTTCCCATCGGCTATCAGGGCGTTAGAAAGAGGATTGATAGATGTAACACCCCTTGTCTCTGGAATGTATAGTATTAACAATGGGATAAATGCTTTTGAAGAGGCAGCTAAAAAAGAAGCCTTAAAGATACTGTTAACTATGGATCAATAAAACCTTAAAAAATAGAGGCTTAGATGATAGATCTTCATACCCATTCTATATTTAGCGATGGCGAATTATTGCCTTCGGAACTGGTAAGAAGGGCAGAGGTTATTGGTTATCAGGCAATCGCTATCACAGACCATGCCGATATATCGAACCTTGACTTCATTGTCCCCAGGATTGTAAGTGTCTGTGATGACCTTTCTTCAAAATGGAGGATAAGGGCCATCCCGGGCATAGAGATTACCCACGTTCCACCATCCATAATCTCTAAGCTAGAGAAAAGGGCTCGAAATATGGGCGCTAAGATAGTGGTTGTTCATGGAGAAACAACGGTAGAACCTGTACCACCAGGTACCAATCGAGAGGCGTTGTTGTCTGACATAGATATTCTGGCTCATCCGGGTTTAATAACCGAAGAAGAAGTAAAGATGGCAAAGGAAAGAGGCATATGCCTGGAGATTACCACCAGGGCAGGGCATTCCTTAACCAATGGCCATGTGGCTAAACTTGCAATCAAAATAGGTGCCAGACTGGTTTTAAATACCGATTCGCACTCTCCCTGTGATCTTATCACTTTGGAAAAGGCAAAAACCATTGCTATGGGAGCGGGTTTATCCGAGGAGGAATTTAATAAACTACGCAAGAACTCAATGGGAATCCTGGAGAAACTGAAGGTTTAGGGATCAAAATTCCTTGACAAAACACTCACAGATTTGTATACTCCCTCTGTTTTAGAGAAAGGGGAGGGGAGAGATTTTTGGCTAAAAAGGTAAAAATATCTAAAAAGAAAATCTCCAAAGAATCGGATGAGTTCATTTCAACAACAGGCAAGGTATTAAACTATGCTTTTGAAAATAAAAAGAAGTTTCTGGTAGTGACTATATCTGTATTAGTTCTTGCGCTCCTTTTTACAGGATGGCGGTTCTATATTCAAAAGACCGAAAAAGAGGCTTCCATCCTATACTATAAGGCGATTCAATACTACCATAGTGACAATAAGAGTGAAAGCTCGGCCAAAGATGATAAGGAGAGGTATAATCTAGCACTTAAGAAATTCAAAGATGTAATTGAGAGATATCCCCGTACCAGTGTTGCCTCTATGGCATTCCTTTATTCCGGACATATCTATTACAAACTGGATGAATTTGATAAATCTATTAAATCCTATCAAAATTTTCTAAAAAAAATTCCATCTGATAATCCCTTAAACGCATTTGCTTATGATGGGTTAGGTTACGCATTTGAAGCCAAAGGAGATTATAAAAATGCCTTAATATACTTTAGAAAACTTATCGATGGAAAAGAAAAGCCCCTCAGTAAACTAGGATATTTTAATGTGGGCAGGTGTTATGAGGAATTAGGAGAGAAGGGTAAAGCTATTGAAACTTACCAAAGATTAATCACCGCTTATCCAAATTCAGGTTATGCTGCCTTGGCAAAAGAAAAAAACAACATTTTAAAGAGATGATCATCTCCGAAAAAGTTGCTTAAATCCTTTTTGCAAGTAAATGGGAGAAGAACTAAAAAGGTGAACTATGAAAGAGTTGTTGTCCGGTAATGAGGCAATAGCCAGAGGTGCTTATGAATGCGGGGTTACTGTGGCTACTGGTTATCCTGGAACTCCAAGCACTGAAATTCTGGAAAATATAGTAAAATATGAAGGTGTTTATGCCGAATGGTCACCCAATGAAAAGGTGGCTTTGGATGTTGCAGCTGGAGCCAGTTTTGGAGGTGCCAGGGTGCTTGTAGCAATGAAGCACGTAGGCATAAATGTAGCTGCCGACCCCCTTTTTACCCTTTCCTACACAGGCGTTAAGGGTGGACTGGTGATTATCACTGCCGATGATCCAGAACTGCATAGCTCGCAGAATGAACAGGACAATAGGAACTACGCTAAATTTGCAAAAATCCCGATGCTTGAGCCCAGTGACAGCCAGGAAGCTAAAGAATTCGTGAAGATAGCATTTGAGATAAGTGAGAAGTATGATACCCCGGTATTTCTCAGGACAACTACCCGAATCTCCCACTCAAAATCAATTGTTGAGATTCATGAACCCAAAAGGTCACCTATATCACTAGAGTTAGTAAAAAATCCTGCAAAGTTAGTAATGCTGCCTGCAAATGCACGAAAAAGACATCCTATTGTTGAAGAACGGCTGAGGCAACTGAAGACCTTTGCTGATGAATTTTCAGAGAACAAGGTTGAGATCAATAATGCTAATTTCGGAATTATTACAAGTGGAGTATCGTATCAGTATGCCAAAGAGGTATTTCCTGATTATTCTTATCTGAAACTGGGGCTCATATACCCATTGCCAGAGAAGCTAATCAAAGAATTTGCCGGCAAGGTAAAGAAACTCTACGTCGTTGAGGAACTGGATCCGTACATAGAAGAACAAATCAAGGCGATGGGGATAAAGATTGCAGGCAAGGATATATTTCCCATATGTGGAGAGTTTAATCCCTCAATTGTGGAAAACGCCATCTCTCCTTCTTCTAAGCAGCATATGAAAGAAGAGGTTTCACTAAAGCTTCCGCCAAGACCTCCCAATATGTGTCCCGGATGTGGTTACAGGGGGATCTTTTATGTATTTAACAAATTAAAGCTCTTTGTTGCCGGGGATATCGGATGCTATACTCTTGGGTTCTTACCCCCGTTATCTGCTATTGACACATGCGTATCTATGGGTGGAAGTATTGGACATGCCATGGGGTTAGATAAAGCATTGGGAGATGAAGCAATAGGCAAGGTTATCGCTGTAATAGGAGATTCTACATTCTTGCATTCAGGAATAACGAGTCTATTGGACATAGTATACAACAGGGGTTCCTCTACAGTTGTTATCCTTGACAATCAGACTACTGCTATGACGGGGAGACAGGAACATCCGGGTACCGGCCTGACCCTTAAAGGGGAGACAGCTAAAAAGGTAGATTTGATCGAACTCTGCAAGGGATTAGGGGTTGAACATGTCCGAACCGTTGATCCTTTTGACCTTACGAGTGTAGAAGAGACGGTAAAAGAGGAGATCTTTCGAAAAGAACCATCGGTAATTATCTCGCAGGCGCCCTGTGTCTTGTTGAAGAGCCAGCGTGTAAAGCCTTCAAAACCTTTCATGGTTTTTAACGAGAAATGCAATGGGTGTAAAGCCTGTATCAAATTGGGTTGTCCTGCAATAGAATGGAAAAACATTAAAGATGTTTCTAAGACAGATAAGCTAACTTCGGACAATAAAAAGAGAAAAGGAATTGCAATTATCGACAGTATGCTTTGTAATGGTTGTGGACTTTGTCAGCAGCTATGTAAATTTGAAGCGATTGGAGAGATAAATGCCTGATAGTAACACCAATATTCTGGCAGTGGGGGTAGGGGGGCAGGGGATTATCCTGGCCAGTGAAATTTTAACCTACGCCCTTATGAATGCTGGATACGATGTAAAAAAGAGCGAAGTTCATGGAATGTCTCAACGGGGGGGGAGTGTTAATACTCATATAAGGTTTGGTAAAAAGGTTTATTCTCCTGTTATTAAAGAGAGGGAGGTAGATATCCTATTTGCCTTTGAGCAGTTAGAAGCCCTTAGATACTTTGGATTCTTGAAACCAGGTGCAATGGTTATCCTGAACAACCATACTGTTAATCCCCCATCGGTATCTTTAGGCATTGATGAATACCCCGGAGATGTGCCACAAACCATTAAAAAGAGATTCCCAAATTTTCATCTGGTTAACGGATTGGATCTGGCACTAAAGATAGGCAATTCCAGGACAGCAAATATCGTATTACTGGGAGTATTATCAAAGTATATCAAAGTTGAGGAGAATTCCTGGATAGATGCCATATCAAAGGTGTTCCCTGAAAAACTGATTAATATTAATATTGAGGCATTTCGATTGGGTAGAAAAGAAGGTTAGAAGTGCGAGGGTTTTTTGCCTATTTTATACTTTTCTTTATAATCTTCTCACTTTTTTTTAGTTGCTCTGTTTTGGCAGAAGAATTAAAACCAGAAACCCTGAATAAATTTATAAGTCCAGCGGCTGTTGAGTTTAATTACAGTGGAGTACGGTAAAAGTTTTTGGGAGGCGGCATTGAACCCAGGGAGGTCATAAGATGGAGGACAAGTTTGAGAAGTTAGAGAAGGCATACTACGAAGGTGCGAAACGGTTGAAGACCTGGTCCGGTTTTTCAGTGAAAGAAGTCTATACCCCTGAGGACCTCAGCGGAATTGACTATTCCAAAGATATAGGTAATCCGGGGGATTATCCCTATACCAGAGGTATCCATTCGAACATGTTCAGGGGTAGAGTCTGGACGAAGCGAGAACTTTGCGGGTTTGGGACCCCTTCAGATACAAATAAGAGACTTAAATATCTGACAGAGGAAGGGCAGAGTGGGTTGAATTTTATCAATGATCTGCCTACTGCCCTCGGGATAGACTCTGACCATCCCTTGGCCGAAGGAGAGATCGGAGTTATTGGTGTTCCTCTCTCCTCTCTAAAGGACATGGAGACTCTCATGGAAGGGATACCCATCGATAAAGTCAGTGTATCCATAGTCGTCTCCACATGCACTGCCCCTATCGTGCTGGCTCAATATATAGCCCTCGCAGATAAGAGAGAGGTTGATATATCCAAGGTAAGGGGAACGATTCAAAATGAACCCTTAAAGGGTCGGTACTGCGGGTTTGGCCCCAACACGGCACATACAGACCTGTGTCTTCAGTCGGCCGTCGATATAATAGAATACTGTACGAAAAATATGCCTAATTGGTATACGATGAATGTCAATTTATACGACTTGAGGGAAACAGGAATAAATGCGTATCAGGAAATCGGATTCGGGTTTTCTATGGCAATAGCATACATCAAGGCGGTGCTGAAGCGGGGTCTGAAAATAGATGAATTTACCCCCAGAATGGCATTTTATTGTTCTTCTCACATAGATTTCTTTGAGGAGGTAGCCAAGCTGAGAGCGGCAAGAAGGCTGTGGGCAAAGATAATGAAGGAGAAATTTGAGGCAAAGGATCCCAGGTCGATAAAATTCAGGTTTGGGGTTCATACTGCCGGCTGTTCACTGGTTCCCCAGCAGCCTATGAATAATATCATTCGGGTTGCTTACGAGGCACTGGCGGCTGTTCTAAGCGGAGTACAGTCTTTACACTGCTGTTCTTACGATGAACCAATAGCCTTACCTACTGAAGAGGCTCACAGGATAGCCCTCAGAACCCAGCAGGTACTTGCTTATGAAACAGGTGTAGCCAATGTGGCAGATCCTCTGGCAGGTTCCTATTATATTGAAAACCTCACGAATATGATAGAGGAGGAGGCTGCCAGGATAATCAATGAGATTGAAGAGATGGGTGGAATAACCGCTGCCATGGACAGCAAATGGCTGGATAATGAGATAGAAAAAGCAGCATATAAATACCAGAAGGAGATAGACAGCAAGGATAGAATAGTTGTTGGGGTGAATGAGTTCATAATACCCCCTGAAGAGGATATAGAAGGTGATATCCATGAGATTTCAGGTGAAGCAGCAAAGACCCAAATTGAAGGTCTCAGGGAGTTGAGAAAAACAAGGGATAACGAAAAGTTAAAAGACACCCTGATGAAGCTTCGGAAAGTTGCAGAGAAGAAATCAGGAGAAAACCTTCTCCCCTTTATAATAGATGCAGTTAAGGCATATGCAACTATCGGTGAGATAAATGGGACGATAAGAGAGGCATTCGGTTATCATTACGATACCATGGGGGTGTTGAGTTCACCATTTTGATGGAATGATTTTGATTTGTAACCATGTAAGCACAAAGAGCTTGGCAAAATCAGAAGTCCACTGG
>WOUX01000327.1:0-1593 GCA_009773075.1 bacterium
CAGATAATTTGACAAAAATATGTGCTTGCTGAAAAACAGAGAAATAGATTGGCAACATACCAGTCAAGCAATGCACATGAATACGCGGGAATTACTGGAGAAATACAAGTATAAATTATTTTATACTGAAGAAAAAAGGAGAACATCATGAAGCGTGTGAACATCTTTCTTCATGTTGAGGCTGATGACGAATTATTAGGGCGAATAGTGATTGAATTATGCACAGACATTGTTCCTAAAACGACCGAGAACTTTCGTGCCTTGTGTACAGGTGAAAAGGGCTTTGGGTTCAAGGGCAGTAGGTTTCACAGGATAATCCCTGACTTTATGCTTCAGGGTGGTGATTTTACCAATCATAACAGGACAGGTAGCAGGTCGATCTACGGCAGCAAATTTGACGATGAGAATTTTACGCTCAGCCACACGAAACCTGGGATTGTGTCAATGGCAAATGCGGGTCCTAACACGAATGGCTCACAATTCTTTATCACCACAACCGAAACTGACTGGCTTGACGGCAAGCGCCGTAAGGTAAGCGATACGCGATCTGTAATTGCCTTGCGGGGCAGAGATGAGCTTGGCCTTTCGGCGGCAGAGATAGCACGGCAGGTGGGCGTGAATACATCGGGTATTACGAAGGCAATCGAGAGATCTGAACAACGTTCCCAAACTACACAAGGTTAATTAGCAGACCGAAGAGCCTTACCAATATTTCAGAAACTAAAGACCCTTCGGGGAATTGGTGGGATTTATGATTTCGGATTTGTAACTATTCAGGCACAAAGAGACAAAGGCACAGAGGCACAGAGTAGGGGCGAAAAATTTTTCGCCCCTACTAATTCCATCAACAGGTATGAAAAAGACCCAAATTTTTCCTTGACACAGAATGACAATTTGAAATATATATTAAAGGAGTAACAATCTATATATAAAAGGTGGTTTAAATGAGGACTCTTATCGATATACAAGACGAACTGATAAATGAACTCTTGAGAGAGGCCAAGACTACGGTCAAAAAGGAGGCTATTACTTCAGCGATAAGGATGTACCTTGAGGTTAAAAGGCGGGAGAAATTGGCATCACTTATTGGAAACTATGAATTTGGATATATGATCAAAGACCTGGAAGAGATGAGGGAAGATGGATAAAGTCATTATAGATACCTCCGCATGGATTGAATCCTTTCGGCATGGAGGTGATAGTGTTCTTGGAGATATTGTGAGGGATTTGGTCTTAAAAGGGCAGGTTTTACTTCCTGGGATCATAAAGGCTGAACTTTTAAGAGGCGTCAGGAATAAAAAGGAATTCTATAGATTAGACGAACTTCTAAAAGGGTTGTCATACCTATCTGTGCCTGAGGAGTTTTGGGGGAAATTGGCTGAATTTTCCTTTGAGCTTTTCAGAAAGGGGGTTGTTGTGCCTCTGATAGACACATACATCGCCTTGCTATGCATTGAAAATGGCGCATCAATTCTGCACAGGGATAAACACTTTGATTTAATAGCCCAGAAGTCACCATTAAAGATATTGGCATGAACTATTGTGATTTCGCTTTCAGGGATACTTCTTCAAAACTTCCGTAAATGAGGCAAA
>WOUX01000327.1:1625-4878 GCA_009773075.1 bacterium
CCCGGATCATGTTGAGAGCGTGGACATTATTGTAGGTATACCTTCATACAATGAGGCTGATTCTATTGCATATCCCACTGATGTAGCCAGTCGGGGCCTGATAGAGTATTTCCCCGACAAAAAATCGGTGATTATCAATGTGGACAATAATTCACCGGATAGGACGATAGATGCCTTTATGAATACCCCAACTAAGGTTCCTAAAATATATATCTCTACTCCAAAAGGGGTAAAGGGGAAGGGGAATAATTTCAAGAATATATTTGAGGCAGCTGTTGAACTCCAGGCCAAGGCGGTGGTGGTAGTGGATGCCGATCTAAAAAGCATTACCCCCCAGTGGATCCAATACCTTGGCGAACCTCTTTTTGCAGGCTTTAATTACGTTACCCCGATTTCAGCCTATTGGGGGAGATTTTGGATTTTGCGGAAGAATGGCCAGGGCATTTTTGTCAGAGAAACTCTGGAATGAAAAGGTTGCTAATTTTGGGATCGACATCTGGATGACTACCATTGCTATTGCCCGTCGCTTTAAGGTATGCCAGACTTTTTTAGGTTCTCCTAAGAGTCATAGGGCCAAGGATCCTGCTAAGGATCTGGGCCCCATGTTTAAACAGGTGGTTATGACCTTTTTCGATCTGATGATCGACTTTGAATATCTCTGGAAAGATACTTCAGCGAGTTTGCCAAGCAGTATCTTCGGATTTGGTCTTGGGGTCGATGAGAAACCTCCGGTGGTAAATGTCAACAAAGATGCTCTATATGATAGTTTTATCTCCGGTTTTGAAAAATATGGGAAGGCGTGGAAAAAGATTATTCCTCAACCAGAGTTGATTGAGGTTAGTAAGACTAAGAAGATGTCCCAGGAGGGATTTTATTATCCCAGTGACCTCTGGGCCAGGATCCTGTTTAATTTTGCTATTGCTTATCGAAATCATGAGATTACTCACGAGCAGATTATTGAAGCAATGGTTCCTTTTTATCATTCCCGGATTTTATCGTTTGTTAACAAAACAGGACATATGGGCATAAAGGGATGTGAAGAGTATTTTGAGAGTATCGTTCGTGTATTTGAGGGCGAAAAGCACTATTTGATAAAGCGATGGGACCAAGATAGAATGAAGCTGGGTCATAAACTCTTCGGTTGTACTCCTTCCCCTCTTTTGCAAAGATGATAAGTACTACACTTTAAATATCTGATGCTAACAGTCCAATCCACGGTACTGGCAACAGTCCGCCTATGATTGCTATCGTTACCCCCGCAAAATGATATTCCAATTTTTAATTGCATTATGCAATCTTTAGACATATAATGGTAGCATATTACAACAAAGATATCCGGAGGAACAATTATGGCTACAGCAGTAAGAATATCCGAAGAACTTGCAGATGAGGCAAAAAAACATGGACGGATTGACCATAGGTCTCTGGCCGGTCAGATTGAACATTGGGCACGCATGGGCAAATGCGCAGAAGAGAATCCGGATTTACCATATTACCTCATTAAGGAAATCTTGATTGGACTGGACGAGCTGGATCAGGGCAATAAGACTGAATACACTTTTGGATAGAGTCTTATGATAATTTACCAGTCAAGGTCGTTTGAGAAAAAAGTAAAGAAGATGTCGAAGCCGGAGAAGGACTCCCTGGATCGGGAAATAAGAAGCATTGCTGATGATCCGAGCGTTGGGGAGGAAAAGAAAGGCGACTTGCGAGGAGTATTTGTTCACAAGTTTAAGCTTAAAACAACGCAGTACCTGCTTGCATATCGAAAAGTTGGTGAGGATTTGGAACTTCTTATGATCGGCCCCCATGAAAATTACTATCGGGACTTGAAACAGTATTTGAAAAATGAAACAGTATTTGAAAAACCGATGAGGGGGGGGGTAACCATGCCATGCAGCGGATCGCACAAACGGCGCACTCCAGCTGATGGCCATGTTCTGCTCTTATGAAATCATTATTGCCTTACTTTGTGATGTATGTTTAAACAGTCCAGTAAAGGAGGAATACTAGGCAAGAGATTGGGGACGTTGTTGATTGAGTTGAATAAGTATGATAAGGGAAGGTAGATAAGTAATTGGGGGAAAGGAGCTACCCTAACGCCTTCTGATACTCTGCAAAGAGGTGCTCTTTCTTCATCCCATGGTCTATAAAATCCCATGGAAAGATTTCCTCAAAATATCTCTGCCTATAAACATAAAAGTCGGGGTTTATGTCTGTCTCTCGAAATGCCTTTTTCCAATCTCCGCCGAACCTATATGCAGCCAGGATGATTCTTCCTACCCTTCTATCTCCTCTGCTCAGCAAAGACTGGACATAACCCCATTTTGGCAGATCAGAAATAACATTAATATTGCTTTCTTTCTTTAAGGCGTTCCTTATAATCTTCAGCTTGTTATTCAGGGATTTTATATCATCGAAAGGATGCCACTGAAAGGGCGTAGCCGGCTTTGGAACAAAAGAGTTGATACTGAGTGTTACCCTTCCCAGTCGTTTCTTATCCTTACTTGCCTTTAATATACGATGTTTTACCTTTTTTACGAGATGAACAATCTCTTCAATATCTTCTGAGGTTTCTGCAGGCAATCCTATCAGGAAATAGAGCTTAAGATTCAATATATCATTGCTTATTATCATCTCAGCTCCACTCAGGATGTCTTCTTCAGTAATCTTCTTGCCTATAACCCCACATAACCTTTCCGAACCAACTTCCGGTGCAAGGGAGATGGTTTTATGACCACTTGCTTTTAGACATTTGATAACTCTATCGTCAAGGGAGTCCGCTCTTAAGGAAGACAATGAGACTTTCCCATCCATCGCTAGGATCAACTCACACAGCTCGGGGAGCATAGGATAATCTGAAACGGCTGCTCCAATAAGCCCAATTTTATCCTTATCCTTTAAACCCTTGACAACTGTCTCCCTAAGGTTTTCCAGCCCCCTTTTCCTGTAAGGACGATATATGAAACCGGCAGCGCAAAACCGGCAGCCCCAATTGCATCCACGGCTTATCTCTATCAAAAACATATTGCTAAATTCCGTGTTCGGGGTCAGGACAACAGAATGGGTTTTAAACTTATCGACATCTTTGACCCATCTTCTCTTGACCTTTCGGGGAACCCTACCCTTTGGTTCGAAGTCCTTGATCGTGCCGTCGCTCTTGTAATCCACCGTGTAGTATCCAGGCACATAAATTCCCATTATATCAGCCATGTTCTCTAAGATTTCATCCTTCTTATACCCGTTTTCCACC
>WOUX01000048.1:0-5000 GCA_009773075.1 bacterium
TCTCAACCCTCAAAGCCTCTCCATTACCATAATAATTATCATAGAGATATCTTATCCCTGCAGAAATTCTCTCTTTTTCATTGTCAGGCACAAAGGGAATGAGCCTTCCTTCTAGTTCACCCAAGGTCCAACCGAAAACATGGGTAAATGCAGGGTTCAGATATTGTGGATATCCCTGGGTGTCATATACCACAATAGGATCAGCACTTGCCTCAAAAATCGCTCTTAGCCTTTCCTCGCTCTCTCGCAGGGCATGTTCTGCCTTTTTATGTTCAGTGATGTCATATTGAATGGCAATTGTTCCCACCGGAATTCCTTCAAAATTCCGGTAAACTGATCCGCCCATTCTGACATAACGAATATCCCCTTTCTTTGTATATCTTGTGGTTTCTATGCCTGAAAAACCCTCCCCAGACAAAAGTTTATCTATAGCCATTTTGGTCTCAGGCCAACTCTCATCAGGGACAAAGTTATTCATTTTCTTTCCCACACATTCTTCCAGTGTCCAACCGTAAGCACTTGTAAAAGCAGGATTAAAGTAGACAAGGTTGCCTTCCATATCGTAAACTACAATGGGGGCAGGACTTGATTCTAAAACTGTACGGTATTTCTCTTCGCTCTCTCTCAGCGCATCTTCAGCCTGTTTGAGCTTAATAGCTTCTATCTTTAACTCCTTAACCCTTTGTTCCAATTCTTCATAGGTTGGTTTTTTAAGCATCAGATCACCCTCCGATTAACTAAAAAATTATTATTTTATCTCAACACTATTAAAACCTCAATCACTTTTTCCGTACATACTGTTATTAATAGGGAAGATTAAGAAAATCCTTGACTTTTTTTAGAAAAATTTATAAATTAGAGGCTATCTTTAATAATAATCAGAGATAGGTTCCTAATCAAAAACTGTTGAAGGGATAAGTATGGTAGATCTAAGTAGCTTTGAACAATTGGAAGGCAGAATTGATAAACTAATCAAACAAAGCACCTTTTTAAAAGAACAAAATAAGATTTTGTTAGAAAATCTGAATCAAAAGGATCAGGACATACAGAAATTAACCGACAATATAGAGGATCTGCACAAGGAAAGGACATTAGTGTTTAACAAGGTTGTTGATCTAATTGACAAACTAGAGGATATATAGTTATCGGTTTAACGAGAGAGGAGCTTTGAAAAAAAATATAGATATTGAGATACTCGGCCATAAATATACGATTAAAAGCAATGAAGATGATGATTTTGTTTATAACATAGTAGATTATTTAAACAAAAAAATAGAGGAGGTATTAAGAACCACCACAACTGTTGACACCCTTAATGCAATCGTCGTAGTGGCTTTAAATATTACCAGCGATTTCTTCCGGATAAAAAATGAAGGGGGAGAGCTTAGGCAGCAGATTGAAGACAAATCGAGACATTTGATTAGGTTAATTGACTCCTATGTTGACAATGAAGGGAACATTTTAAGTAATAATTAAAACCCAATTCCCCCTGCTATGTTCGTGATAAACATATAATTTTGAGCCAACATATCTAAAAAGGGAACCGTCTCTTATTGTAGCAGGCATGCCCTCTTGAAGGGACGTCTAAAGCAGTAATATGGTGACCACCTAGTAACACAGGGTTCAAAATAAACTGTTTACACGGCATTACGTGGGGGGCATTAAGTGCTTTCTCGTTTTTGCTAAAAGTTTAATTTTAAAGTCAGGAGATATTTTTAGGATAGGGGGAACGGAGTTAACTTAGTGATAATAATAGAATAAGAGTTGGATAATACAGGTGAAAAGATAGCGTTTTAAAGACTTGAAGAGAATATGATTCATTTTACAATAACACCATATAACTAACACGGATTGAACAACTAAAGGAAATTATCATTTTAGGTCGATTAAATGACTGTACAAATAAAGTTTTTGTGGTTAGACAGTTATACAATAGAGGATGCCTTTTATGGTTGTCTATCGGTCTTGCAATACCTGAAAAGTTGCAACAATTATGAGTTATATGGGCTAGATATTTAAACTTAAAAACTTTTCAAGCGATTCGAATTAGTCTTCCGTTTCACCTATCATTAATCCTTCCAACCCCTGCTTTCATCAAATATCGAAATCATTGGCTAAGTTCTAAAACTGGATAATTATCTCCTGTTAGAAGCTTTTTTAATAAGTTAACCATATAGGAGGGAGGTGTTATATAAATTGGGAATATCTACCGAACTGTTTATATACTTTTTGCTAACTTTGGGCATTGGTGCTTTGATCGGTTTTATCCTTAGCAAAAGGTTTACCGAAGGTAGGATAAAACTTGCAGAAAATACTGTAAAGAAGATAGCTGACGATGCTAAAAAAGAGGCTGAAAACATTAAAAAGGAGGCTATGCTCCAAGCTAAAGATTACCTTTTCCAAGCAAAGACAGAATTTGAAAAGGAAACCAAGGAAAGAAAGACTGAACTACAAAAGCTAGAGAGAAGATTCTTACAAAAAGAAGAACACCTTGATAAAAAAGTAAACTTACTTGACCAGAAAGAGATTAGTATCTCTAAAAGGGAAAGGAATCTGGTTCAACTAGAAAAAGAAATCTCGGAAAAGGAAAGAAAATATAGTGCGTTAGTAAAAGAGCAAATGGAACAACTGGAAAAAATAGCTGAGATGTCATCTGAAAATGCCAAAAAAAGTTTAATGGAGCTGATGGAAAATGATGCCAAGCATGAAGCAGCCAAAAAGATTAAGAAAATTGAGGATGAAACCAGAGAAATGGCAGACAAGATAGCAAAAGACATAATTTCACTATCAATTGAAAGATATGCTGCTGATTGTGTTACTGAAAAGACGGTTTCTGTGGTGAGCCTTCCAAATGATGAGATGAAAGGACGAATAATAGGAAGAGAGGGAAGAAATATTCGTGCGATTGAGGCAGCTACCGGGGTTGACTTAATCATTGATGATACCCCTGAGGCAGTTATCCTCTCAGGCCATAACCCCATAAGACGGGAAATAGCCAAAACCTCTTTGGAAAGACTTATAAACAATGGAAGGATTCATCCTGCCAGAATAGAAGAGATTGTTGGAAAAGTTCAAGCAGAAATGGAGGTAACCCTTCGTGAAGCAGGAGAACAAGCTGCTTTCGATGTTGGAGTACATGGCATTCACTCCGAATTAATAAAACTTATAGGGAAGCTTAAATTTCGAACCAGCTTTGCTCAAAACGTATTTCAACATTCCTTAGAAGTGGCATTTATTTGTGGTATACTTGCATCTGAATTGAAAGTGGGGGTTAAGCAAGCAAAGAGAGCCGGGCTTCTTCACGACATTGGTAAAGCGGTAGATCATGAAGTAGAAGGGTCTCATGCAATTATTGGTGCTAATTTAGCAAAGAAATATGGAGAGTCTCCAGAGATTATACATGCCATATCAGCCCACCACAATGATGAATCTCCTCAATCTGTTTTAGCCGTTTTAATACAGGCAGCAGACACTCTATCTGCCGCTAGACCAGGTGCCCGAAGAGAAATGTTAGAGACTTATGTTAAACGTCTCGAAGACTTGGAAGGAATAGCAAATTCCTTCCCAGGAGTCAGCAAATCATATGCAGTCCAAGCTGGAAGAGAGCTGAGAGTCATTGTAGAAAGCTTGGCAATATCAGATGAAGACTCAATTATGACAGCCAGGGATATAGCAAAAAAGATAGAGGAGGAATTGAGTTATCCGGGCCAGATTAAAATTACGGTTATCAGAGAAACCAGAGCCATTGAATATGCAAAATAAGGGGGAGGAGTTTTTTGAGAGTTTTGTTTATTGGAGATATAGTTGGTAAACCAGGCAGACGAGCTATTTTCGAGCTTTTAAATAATATCAAAGATTCCTACAAGGTCGACCTGGTTATTGCTAATGCAGAGAACGCATCGGGAGGGTTCGGTGTTACTCTGAAGATTATTAGGGAATTACTGGACAATGGTATAGATTTATTAACTTCAGGCAACCACATCTGGGACAAAAAGGAGATTGTTGAGTGGTTCAATGAGGAAAAATACTTGCTGCGTCCAGCTAATTACCCTGCGGAAAATCCTGGTAATGGTAGTGCCGTTCTTAAGACACCTCTCGGAGAAAATATAGGAGTTTTAAACGTGCTGGGCAGGGTATTTATGAATACTGTAGACTGCCCTTTTAAAATTGCTATAGAGGAGGTCAACAAATTAAAAGAGAAAACCAACGTCATCGTTCTAGACATTCACGCCGAGGCTACCTCTGAAAAAATAGCAATGGGCTGGTTTCTCGATGGAAAAGTAAGTGCTGTTATTGGAACACATACCCATATCCAAACAGCAGACGAAAGAATTCTGCCAAAAGGAACTGCATATATTACCGATGTAGGTATGACAGGTGCTATGGATTCGGTAATAGGTATAGAAAAGGAAATTGTTATAGAACGTTTTTTAACCCAAAGACCTCAAAGATTTAAAGTAGCAAAAAGAGATATACAACTCAATGCTGTATTAATAGATATTGACTCACAAACTGGCAAAAGCAACAGCATTAAAAGATTAAAAATGGATTTAAATGTTTAAAAAGGTATTAAGATGAATGTAGAACAACAATTGGAGATCATAAAAAGAGGAACAGTGGAAGTACTCATTGAAGATGAATTGGTAAAGAAACTTCGTGATTCTGAAAAAAATAGAACCCCCCTTAGGATAAAGGCTGGTTTTGACCCCACTGCTCCTGACCTTCATTTAGGCCATACTGTACTTATTCAGAAACTCAAACAGTTTCAAGACCTGGGGCATCATGTCATGTTTTTAATTGGAGATTTTACGGGAATGATTGGTGATCCCTCAGGAAAATCTGAGACTAGAAAAGCCCTGTCTAAAAAGGATATTCTTATAAATGCTAAAACTTATCAAAGACAAATATTTAAGATACTTGATCCACAAAAGACTCAAATCGTTTATAACAGTCAGTGGATGGAGAAAATGGATGGAGCTGAATTAATAAAACTATGTGCC
>WOUX01000328.1 GCA_009773075.1 bacterium
ATTTGAAGACCCGAAGGACGGAAGACATAGTGAGATTGAGTTTGATATGGTAGTTCTGGCAGTGGCATTAGAGCCTTCGGAACAAAATGCCCGCCTGGCTGAGATGCTCGATCTGGAGCTTGACGCTCACGGTTTTTTTAAAGAGTTGGATTCCACTTCAAGACCTCTGGAGACCTCCAATAGAGGGGTATTTTTAGCCGGTACCTGCCAGGGGCCTAAAGATATACCGGAGACAGTTGCACAGGCAAGCGGGGCAGCAGCGAAGGTGTGTACGCTGTTTTCTCAGATAAACCAGACAACAAAAAGGTTGTGAGGAAATTAATGAATTCACACTGAAAAATTCCCTTTTCCACTCTCTGCGGTGAGGAACGGGGTCGGACCACACTAACTTGCTGAAATCATACGGTTTAATCTGTAATAATGGCCTATTTACTGCCCTATAATGACGTTTTTGGTGTCAAAAGTACCTGAAAACCAATATATGATAAATATGAAACATAAAAAATAATCGTAACGGAGGAAGTTATGAGTAAAGCAATAGCAATAAACGAAGATCAGCTATTTACTGATTTCGGAAAACTATCGAAAGAACGTAAAAAAGAAGTGGCGGATTTTATTGCCTATCTTAAGGTTAAAGAAGAAGTCGAAGCTACGAAGGAAATTCTCAGAGACAAAGATTTGCTTCAAAGTATTATGAGAGGTGACGAGGATTTTAAATAATCAAGGGCAGAGGAGACATTTACAAATAAGGTCATAACAGTAGTATGTTGGCAAAGCTATCCATGTATCAACTGTACCACTATCTCCCGAAAACCGATTGTGAGAAGTGCGGTTTTTCATGTATGGGATTCGCTAATCGTCTTATCTCCAGAGATGTTAGACCAGAGGATTGCCCTTTTCTATTGGAACCTGAGCACTCAGCGTCCCTGACTGAACTGAACAGGCTTCTGGGACCTGAGGTTGAAAAAGAGATAACAGGGCTTATAATTGACCAGGAAAAGTGCAATGGATGCGGTATATGTGTTACTGTATGTGAAGTAAATATGGAAAAGAGTAAAGAGGCAGAGTCAGGTAGAGGTCCTGGCTTTTCAGATGATGTAGTGTTAAGGATAGACGATGGAAAGATTAAGCTGGTTGACCCCCAATCCTGCAGACGGGCAAACCCATCTTCCCATATATGCAGGGCATGTGCGGAGCTATGCCCTACCAAGGCTATTAGCCTTGTTTGATTGTAACTACTCAGGTAGGCACAAAGGCACAGAGCACCAAAGGCACAAATTTTTCTAGCCTATTAGCCTATAGGCTACAGGCTATTAGCCTGTTCTTTGTGCCTATGTGCCTTTGCCACTTTGTGCCAAATACTGTATGAATCTGTAGTATGCCCCTCCTGTGGCTGCCTGTGTGATGACATAGACATAGTCGTTGAGGAGAATCGGGTAAAGAGCATAAGAAATGTATGTGAATGGGGCATAAGCAAGTTTCTTTTTACCAAGAAGTTTACTTCAAATGTAAAAAGGGGACGGGTAGAAAAGCCGATGATCAGGGAAAAAACCCTGATAAAGACCAACTATGAGACAGCTATTTCCAGGGCAGTGGATATCCTAAAGGGGTCAAAAAAACCCTTGATTTATGGGCTGACAAACTCAGGGTATAATGCTCAAAAAATCGCACTAAATATCGCAAGAAGGTTAAAGGGACTGTTTGAACCAAGGGGGGCAGCCCTCTTGAGCTCATACTATGCCGCAATGGGTGATTCAAATTTTTACGTAGCACCTCTAGAGGAGATAAGGAACAATGCTGACCTTATAATCTATTGGGGGTGCAATCCGATACACTCTACCCCAAGGCACCTGGCCCGATATTCGGTATATCCAAGGGGGAGATGCAAGGAAAGGGGAAGCCAGGACAGAGTGGTTTTTACTGTGGATGTTGCTGAAAATGAGATGGGTAAGCTGTCCCGCCGGTTTCTTCAAGTGGAACGGGGCACTGATTTTATGGTAATGGAAACCATGGTAAAATTGTTGAAAGGAGAAACCGTTGAAGACTATAAAGGGGATATCGCTACTATAGAAAATATGGTCAGGCAGATGACAAAGGTATCCTATGGTGCGATATTTTTCGGCTTGGGATTGTCAGCTAAGGATAATGCGAAGAGAAACGTCGAGAATCTGATGGCACTGGTTAAGGAGTTAAACAGTAAAGCCAGGTTTGTGATTCTTCCTCTATACGATGACTTCAACACAAGCGGGGTGATACAACTCCTTATCAGGGAATTGAAAAGCCCAATGCCGGCGGATTTTTCCGGTGATCACGGTGCCAAAAATAGTAAATACTCCTTGTTGGAAAACCTCCATGAGGTAGACGCTGCATTAGTCGTTGGAGATGACCCATTTTGGTCTCTATCCTCTGAAAAGTCCGATTTGTTGAAAGAAATACCTATGGTTCTCATCGATCCTTACTGGACAAGGACAACCAACAAGGCCAAGGTGGTTTTCCCAACAGCCGTTACGGGTATAGAAGCAGAGGGGGTTGCCTACAGGATGGATGGTCTGCCCCTCAAATTGAAAAAGGTCATGGAAAGCGAATACCCATCGGACGAGAGTATATTGGGAGATATATATCAGCGTTTATATAAGGAAGTTCCATGAAGATGAAGATACAAGGCGGAAGGCTATACGATCCCGGGAACAACCTGGACGGAGAAGAGAGGGACATCTTCATAGAGGATGGCATAATAGTAGAGGGTTTCTCCAGTGCCGATAAGACTATTGATGCCTCTGGAAAAGCCATTATGGC
>WOUX01000049.1 GCA_009773075.1 bacterium
TTTTGATTGCACAGATACTGTACGGGGCAGGCCTTCGCCTTATGGAGCTGGCCCGTCTGCGGGTCAAGGATATCGATTTTGGATCAGAGCTGATTTTCGTTCGGTCAACCAAGGGGGACAAAGACCGTTCGACAATCCTGCCGGAAACCCGTGAACCGGTAAGTGGGTTTTATTCCTTATTCTATTTACGACTTCTGAATAACGATCTATCCAATCACCGCCAGGATTTGATTCTTATTTACAGAATCCCCCTTTTTGAAGTTTATGGACTTGACAGTTCCATTCACAGGTGATGTTAACGCATTCTCCATCTTCATTGCCTCAAAGAGAACCACCAGGTCTCCGCTCTTCACCTTATCCCCAACATCAACTTTATACTGTATTACCATTCCTGGCATAGGGGCAACAATGGCGGTTTCGCCTTCAGCAACAGATGTGGGTGTCTTTGGAGTCTCTTCTTTCTTTTCTGGTTTTGGCGGTACAACCGCCTTTTTTGAGGGAGACGGCGAATAAGCAGTAACAACAGGAGAGCCACCAACCTCCTCTACCTGTACTTCATAGTATTCATCCTCTACAAAGACGTTGAAGGTCCGCAATCCATGCCCCTTTTCAGGAACGGCCTTTTCTGCCTTTTCAACGAGCTTACCTGCCCTTGCCTTTGCAATAAGTTCATCTTCCCTCTTGACCTCTTCCAGTGTTTTGGGTTTTACCTCTGGAGGCGGTTCTTCCAGTCCGTACTTCCATCTTAAGAACCTCATGCCGGTAGTTGGGTAAAGGGCATAAATCAAAACATCTCCTGTGTCTTTCGCAATACCTTTGGTTGCCTCTTTAGCCTTTTCAAGCTCTGGTTCAAGAATATCTGCTGCCCTACAGGTGATAGGCTTTTCTCCCCTTTCATAACCCTTTAGGATCAGCTTTTGCACCTTTTTATCCATGGGCACAGGGGTTTTGCCATAGAGGCCGTATGCATAATCTTTTACTTCCCGGGAAATCATCTTGTAGCGGCCAAAGAGTACGTTCTGAACAGCCTGGATACCAACAATCTGACTGGTAGGGGTAACCAGAGGCGGGTATCCCATGTCTTTTCTCGTCCTCGGTAATTCCTCATAAACCTCATCGATTCTATCCAGGGCTTCGGCCTGTTTTAGTTGTGATACCAGATTTGTTGTCATGCCGCCCGGTACTTGATGTAAGAGTACTCCCGTATCTATAACTGACATCTTGGTGAGGTCAAGAAAGCCTCTGTACTTGGGGGCGATGGATTCAATGTGCTGCCCCATTTTGAAGAGATGGTTTAAATCCAGGCCACTATCTCTGGGAGTACCCTGGAGGGCCACTACTATAGGTTCAACCGCAGGTTGAGAAGATCTTAAGGCAAACGGGGCTAGAGAGCAGTCTACGATATCCACCCCGGCCTCAATAGCCTTTAGATATGACATAGATGCCATACCGCTTGTATAATGTGTATGGAGATGGATGGGGATGCCGATATTCTCCTTGAGTGCCTTTATCAATTCATAGGCATCATATGGGGAGATTAACCCTGCCATATCTTTTATGCAAAGGGTATCGGCTCCCATATCCTGCAGGGTCTTTGCTTTGTTAACAAAATACTCGATATTGAAGACATGCCCTCCCAGTCTTCTTTCTGTTAGAGAGTAGCAGATAGTAGCCTGAATATGTTTCTTACACTCCTTAATGGCTGCGAAGGATGTTTCAAAATTCCGTTCATCGTTTAATGCATCAAATACCCTGAAGATGTCGATTCCAACCTCAGCAGCCTTGTGGACAAAGGCAGTAACCACGTCGTCTGCATAATTGCGGTATCCTACCAGGTTCTGTCCCCTTAAGAGCATTTGTAATGGGGTATTAGGCATATGCCTTTTCAATATTCGCACCCTTTCCCATGGATCTTCATTCAGAAATCGGGTACATACATCAAAGGTTGCCCCCCCCCAGACCTCCATGGAAAAAAAGCCTGCCTTATCCATCTCTTCTGCTATTGGCAGCATGTCCTCTGTTCTCATTCGAGTGGCTAAACTGGATTGATGACCGTCTCTAAAAGTAGTATCTGCAATCTTAACCGGATTCTTTCTCTCCTTTTTTCCTTTTGTTGGCATATTTTATCTCCTTCTTAGATTTACCAGAATTGGAAGGAATCCCCTCCTTTATCTAGATCCCGCAGATAGTATAAGCGAAAAAACAGCCTTTATTTATGGAGTATTCTACACTGGAGTGAGTTCCTCATATGCATTATCGCCTGTCGGCCAGACAGCCCCCACACATTAGGTGAAACTTGAAAAGAGGTGGTCGGGGACTCTATAGCAGAAGTCTCTTTTTCCTCCTTTCGATAAGCTGATACAGCCGCTGAAATAGCCGCCATCTTTCTTTTTTCAATTTCCATCAGAGTTATCTCCTTACCCTGAATTATAGTTCACTGTTCAAGGTTTAACGGACAACGGCAAACGGGCAACGATTTATACAGGAATATTACCGTGCTTCTTCGGCGGACGGGTCTCTCTCTTGGTGGACAATGCCTCCAGTGCATTGATTATCTTTAGGCGCGATTCGCTAGGAACAATGACTGCATCAATATAACCCCTTGCAGCCGCGATATAGGGATTGGCAAAAAGGTTACGGTATTCTTGAATCTTCTCCCCTAACTTTGCCTTTGGATCTGCCGCCTCTTTTATCTCCTTCCTGTGGATAATATTCGCTGCCCCTTCAGCACCCATTACAGCTATCTCCGCAGTAGGCCAGGCCAATACGTAGTCTCCTCCCAGATGTCTGCTACACATTGCCAGATACGCCCCTCCATAATCCTTGCGGATAATCAGGGTAATCTTTGGCACAGTCGCTTCGGAATAACACCATAGAAGTTTTGCACCGTGTCTGATTATACCGCTCCATTCCTGGGATGTTCCAGGTAGGTAGCCTGGGACATCTACGATAGTCAATAAGGGGATGTTGAAGGCATCGCAGAAACGAATGAATCTTGTTGCCTTATCTGAGGCATTGACATCGAGACACCCGGCCAAAAAATTGGGCTGATTGGCAATGATGCCAATAACCCTTCCATTAAGACGGGCAAAGCATATAATGATATTTTTAGCATAGTGTTCATGGGGTTCAAAGAACTTACCGTCATCAACTATGGCGCTGATTACTCCTTTTATGTCATACACCTGCCTGGGGTTGTCAGGGATTATTGTGTCCAGTTCTGGTGAAATCCGTTCAGGATCGTCTTTGGATTCTATGAATGGCGGGTCTTCCATGTTGTTTGGGGGAAGATAGGTCAACAGTTCTTTTATCTTTTCTATAGCTTCAGCATCACTCTCACAGGCAAAATGGGCAACACCACTTTTGGCATTATGGGTCATAGCCCCACCCAACTCTTCAAATGTAACCTCTTCACCTGTAACGGTTTTGATGACATCCGGTCCGGTAATGAACATATAGCTGCTCTTTTTAGTCATAAATACCCAGTCCGTCATTGCAGGGGAATAGACGGCTCCTCCAGCAGTAGGTCCCATAATAGCTGATATCTGGGGGATAACTCCAGAGGCACAGGAATTACGATAGAATATCTCACCATAACTGCTAAGGGCATCAACCCCTTCTTGTATTCGGGCTCCACCTGAGTCGTTGAAACCAACTATTGGTAATCCAGCTTTGAGCGCTAAGTCCATTACCTTGACTATCTTCTTGCCGTGGTATTCACCCAGAGTTCCCCCAACAGAGGTGAAATCCTGGGAGAATGCAAAGACCCTTCTACCATTCACAGTTCCAAAGCCGGTAACTACCCCTTCGCCTGGCACCTCGGTGTCAGCCATATCAAAATCCTCGCACCGGTGTCGAACAAACATATCTACCTCTTGGAAGCTGCCAGAATCAAAGAACAGTTCCAATCTTTCTCTAGCCGTTAATTTGCCGGATTCATGCTGTTTTGCAACCTTTTTAGCCCCTCCCATCTCCTTTTCTTTGGCTATTTTTTCTTTTAGTTCGTTTACTCTATCTTCTACATAGCCCATGTATCTTCTCCTTTATTTCTGGTTAGTTAACACTTAAAAATCACTTTTCTACAACTTCCGCTGGCTTTTTGAGGCATCCATGATTGATGGCTTCGCAAAAAGTCCATCTGCGGCGTTGCTCTGCATCCTTCGTCGTTGCAGCGTACCTCTAAGTACGCCTCACTCCTCAGGATTTGAGCGCCTTGCATCTGGAGCTTTTTACTTTGCCATCCCAATTTTGACTTTTTACTAGTCCGTCAGGATTTGGTCCATGCATTTTCAGCGACTTGGGAAACTCACTCAAACTACATTCTTAAGCTCCTCAATTAGATATGGTAAAATCTCTCGAAGATCCCCAACAAGACCTATATCAGATACCTTAAATATTGGAGCATCGGGATTTTGATCAATGGCCATAATTACCTTTGATCTCAGGAATCCTGTAGTAAAGTGCATGGCGCCTGAGGCACCCACGCTTATAAAGAGCTTAGGGTTGATTGTTTTTCCGCTCTGCCCAATCATTTGATCGTCCGAGATCCATTCTTTGTCGACTGCCGGTCTGGTTCCTCCCACCGCAGCCCCAAGGACCTCCGCAAGTTCCTCAACAGGTTTGAACCCCCCCGCCGAAAACAACCCCCAACCTCCGGCCACGACGGTATCAGCCTCTTCAATCGGTATGCCAAGAGCCTTTTCTTCAACCATTTCAATCGTTTTTACTTTGAAATCTCCATCCTTTATGTCAGGTGTAACTTTAATTATCTCTCCCTTTCTTGCTTCATTTCGGGCCGGTTTTTCTAAAACCCCTGGTCTTACTGTAGCCATCTGGGGCCTTTTTTCAGGACATACAATCTTAACCATTAGATTTCCACCCCACCCAGGGACAACCTGGGCCAGGTATGGAATTCCATTGTCTTCATCGATACATAGATCAACACAATGGGCAGTCAACCCTGTCTCAACTTTGGACGCAACTCTAGGTGCCAGATCCATTCCAATATTGGTTGCACCTATTAATAAAATATCTGGACTATGCTCTCTAATCAAGTCTGCCAGAACATTAGCGTATACATCACTCTGGTAAGTTTGGAGCCTTGGATCTTCTATCATATAGACAGTATCTGCACCATAAGCCATCAGTTCATCGGCTAGTTTTCCTGTTTGATTACCAATCAGTATCGTCTCTAATTTTACGTTTAGTCTCTCGGACAGTTCCAGCCCCTTTCCCAAGAGTTCAACCCCGACATCCATTAGTCTGTTGTTTCTCTGTTCCGTCCATACCCAAACCGGGTTACCTCTTTTCATATTATTCTCCTGTAAACTAATACACTGGTAGTGTCTGTTGATAGTTGTCAGTCGTCCATTGATATCAGATGGATTGTTTCATAGATCGAGGGGTGGAATTTTAGATTGCCTTCAGTTCACGAAGTCTTTTTACTGCCCTTTTGACAGCATCTTCAGGGAGCCCTTCTATTATTTCTCCCTTCCGTTTTGACTTGTGCTCAAATACATCCGCTACTCGGGTAGGTGACCCAGCGAGACCTATGGTACCTTCAGGGACATCAATGTCTTTAGCATTGAAGAATTTGATCTCTTTCTCGGTTGCCTCCATTATCCCAAGAACTGTGGGCAGCCTTGGCTCGTTGATCTCTTTTACAACGGATAATAAAACCGGTAGGGTAACCTGTAACTTCATATAACCCCGTTCAAGGGTGCTTTTGACGATCAGGTCTCTTTCATTGGTCCATTCTATCTCATTGACAAAGGTTACATGGGGGATACCCAGGAGTTCAGCGAGCTGGGGGCCCACCTGACCGGTTGCACCATCAACTGTCTCGTTTCCACAAAGGATCAAATCAAAGTTACCCAATTTTTTTATACCACTTGCTAACGGATAGGCTGTTGCAAGGGTGTCTGCCCCGGCAAAGGCCCTATCACACAAGAGAACTGAATCATCTATACCCAGAGCTAGAGCCTCTTCCAACACCTCCCTAGCACTTGGGGGGCCCATGGTTACGGCCGTCACCTTACCAGAGAATTTCTCCTTGATTTTCAAACCTTCTTCCAAAGCATGCTTATCCAGAGGATTGATGATAGTTGGGATTCCCTCCCTTCTTATCGTCTGTTTCACGGGATCTATGGTAATCTTTGAAAAATATTCTGGATCAGGAACCTGCTTAATACAAACAACTATATCTAATGACATCGCTCTACCCCACTAAAAAGCTTTAGGCCATAATATTTCTTCCTATAGTTACTCTCATAATCTCTTGAGTGCCGCCAGCAGACAATAACTCAATACTATCTTTTAGACGTCGAGCCACATGGTATTCAGCGGTCGTACCATATCCTCCCAATATTTGAATTGCCTTTATATTTGTCCTTATGGCTACTTCGCAGCTAAATAGTTTAGCTCTGGAAATCTCACTGCTGATTTCCCTAGTGCTCTTCCCCTGATCAAGGAGCCATTCTGCATAGTAACAGAGCCACTTTGCTGCCTCAATCTCAACGTTCATGTCCGCTAGCATGAATTGCAGCCCTTGAAGGTTGATAATCGGCTTACCATAGAGTTCCCTTTCTTTTGCGAATTTCACTGCTGCTTCATAAGATCCCCTTCCGGCACCAAGAGCGATACCCGCGGCTCCAGTTCGTCCTATACTGGCAATAACGGTTAATGCTGCTACCAAACCTCGGCCCTCCTGCCCTACCAGATTTGATTTAGGAATCTTACAATCGGTAAAGATCAATTCATTGACAGGTATACATCGCATTCCTGTATGGTTTTCTTTTCTTCCTATTGCGTAACCAGGAGTCCCCCTTTCCACAAAGAAAGCATTGAATTTATCATCTGTCTTTGCAACAAAGCAACAGATGTCAGCAACGCCACCCAAAGTGATGAATACCTTCCTTCCATTTACAATATATTCATCTCCAACCA
>WOUX01000050.1 GCA_009773075.1 bacterium
TAAAAAAGTTGCGGACAACTCCTGTAAAATCCTGTTTACAGCATTATCTTTATGGTAATATCGCTGTTCGCTAACGGATTCATCTGCGTATCCCTTAAACTGAAGCACGAGCTCTGTATTTGCATTGTCTTTGCTCAATACCCTAAAAAAAGCGGCAGAATCTTTCTGCAGTGGAATTTCTGTCTTTGTCGTGATGAAGTTGCCTTTTATCTTCAGGGTTATCCCGCCAGTTGGAAAAATATCTACTATTTCTGCCTTCACAATCTCACCTAATTTAAGAGGGATGGATTTGCCAACAGGCGTTACAATGACAATTCTGCTATCAAGATTCGTAATCTTCATCATGGTTAAAAAAGACCTTCCCGGGATTCATTATCCCATTTGGATCAAGGAGGGTCTTGATTCGTTTCATTACCTCCAGACTCGGTCCATGTTCATGTGCCATGAATTTGCGCTTCCCTATTCCAACCCCATGTTCACCTGTGGCTGTACCTCCCAGATCAATGGCGCATCTGACTATAGCGTCATTGGCTTCCATCCCTCTTTCTGCCTGCTCTGCATCTTTAGGGTTCTTAATCAAACCCATGTGGAGGTTGCCGCTTCCTGCATGGCCGAATATATAGCCCTTTATCCCTTTTGAAATTGCTTCATTCCGGGCAAAGTCAACCATCTTCGGGTATTTTGAGAGAGGGACCGCTGTATCTATGATGATTATTTCCATGCCCTTGTTGGCGTTCTTCATAGACTCAAATGTGTCATATCTGGCTTCCCACAGTCGATCTCTCTCTTGTCTCCCGATTCCGGCTTCATAGAGGGAACATTTGTTAGAGATACATATCTCCTCTATGAGAGAGAGTTCCTCTTTGAGTCCTGCCTCGTTACTTCCGTGAAATTCCATAAAAAGAGTAGGCTTCTCCTCAAGGTTGGTATCCTTGTGAAGGTTAATCGCCTCTATGACATTTGCATCAAGAAATTCAAGGGCAGCCGGGACGATTCCTGTGCACATTATCTGATATATAGATTGAGTTGCATCTTCAACAGAGTCGAAGTTTACCAGTACAGCAGTGAAATGCAAAGGCAGGGGGGCAAGACGCAAAGTTATCTGAGTGATTACCCCCAGCGTTCCCTCTGATCCTGTAAAAAGGCGGCAAAGATCATAGCCAGAAGAGCTCTTGACGGCATTAGAACCAACATTGATTATTTCACCTGTAGGGAGGACAACCTCTAGTCTCATAACATAATCCTTTGTAGCCCCGTACTTAAGGGTCTGGATACCGCTGGCGTTATTGGCAACCATCCCACCAATGGTAGCCGATGCTCCCGGATCAGGGGGGAAGAAGAGGCCCTTTTTTGAGAATTTTTTATTCAGGTCTTTGTAAACTACCCCAGGTTCAACTACCACTTGAAAGTCCCCTTCTCTTTCTTGCAAAATTCTACTCATTTCCTGCATATCGAGAATAATGCCCCCCATACTTGGCATGGGATTCCCCTCAAGGCTCGTTCCTGCGCCCCAGGGGGTAACAGGGATATTCCTCTCATTTGCCACTTTGAGGATATTGCTTATCTCCTCCCTGGATTTGGGGAAAATCACAACTTCAGGTTTGCATTTTTTATGAAAGGATTCATCCTTAGAATGCAGCTCTATTACGGATTCTCCAGTAGAAACCCTTTCAGGATCAGCGATAGATCTGAAAATAGCTATTTCATCTTTCGTAACAGTTCCGTAGGTCATAATTGATATCCTCCAGGCTTTCAGCAGTCAGCAATCAGCCTGTTTTTTTAAGAATTCATGTGACTATTCAGGTAGGCACAGAGGCACAAAGAACAGGCTAATAGCCTGTAGCCTATAGGCTAATAGGCTAGAAAAATTTGTGCCTGAGTAGTTACAAATTCATAATATTCATTCAGTTTGGCAAGGGCATTTACCGCCTTCTCGCAACTGTTAAATGCTATGGTTTTCCCACTTTCGTTAAGCTTTTCTGTCAGCACTCCCTTTGGGCCAAATACAGAAAATGCAATCGGTTTATTGGGATATTTCTCAGAGGCTTCCTTAACTACGGTAGAGACATCCCACAACTCTGAATAGAATAATACAAGAAAATCAGGGATAATCGCCACTACACCATCACTATTTTCATCAGCCAATAGGGCCTCCAGTATTATCTTAAATTCATCCCTAAAGTTTGCCGGGTTGAATCCTTTTAGACCCATACATGCCCATATATCTACCGGGTTGCCAAGGGGGAGCCATGAAGGAGGAGATAGCTTTCTTATCATATCCAGCGTAGATCCCGAAAGTTTTATTACCTTTAAGCCATATTTATCGCAGGCATCTACAGTTAGGACACCTGTAGATCCTGCCCATGTCATAATAGCAATCTTCTTCCCTTTCATAAGGGGGAAGGTTAAGAATGATTTGATCAAATTCTCCGCCTCTTCTTCATCGTTCGCTCTAATCACGCCGGTTTCTTTAAACACAGCATCATATACCTCATCCTTTCCCACAATAGAACCTGTATGGGATTGGGCAGCGACTCTGCCAAGCTCACTTCTCCCTGATTTAAGAGCAATCAAGGGTTTCTTCTTCGATACCCTCTTTGCCATCTCAAAGAACCTCTGTCCATCAGAGACACCTTCCATATGGAGCAGAACGACTTTAATATCAGTATCATCCTCAAAATAGGCTAAACTGTCGGCAAAATCAATATCGCAGCAATCGCCTATATCGATGGCTTTTCCAAACGTTATATTAGAAAGGCCAACGAAGAAGATACCGCTTTGAGAGATGACCCCAACAGGAGTCTTTGCCAGCTCAAAGCGTGGAAGTGCTGTGCTCAAACCCCTATAGGCATTTATCACCCCAAATGTGTTGGGACCCATAATCCTTGTTTTTCCTTTCCTGGCAATTTCTATCACCTTTTCCTGTAACATCTTCCCTTCATCATCGGAGTCAGCAAATCCTTGGGCAATAATTACTAAAGCAGATACTCCTTTTTCCGTACACTCTTTGACCCGCTCGGGAACAGTCCCGCGAGGTGTAATTATTACTGCCAGATCTATATCTTCCGGTATTTCCCTTATATCTGTATACGCTTTAAACCCTAGAATCTCATTTGTTTTAGGATTTATCGGATAAATCTTTCCCTGGAAGCCATAATGAATCAGATTCTTTAATACATTAAAGGAGTCACTGTCAGTATTTCTAGACACACCGATTAAAGCAATAGACTCTGGTTCCATGAAGCATCGCATCTTTTCTAATATTTCCATACTTAAAGTCCTCCTTTTTTATCTGGAATCAGTTCTAGCATCCCTTAAAGGCACACCCAGATGTGTTATATCCCAATAGCACTGTTGCCTATCCAATATATCACTGTTGCCTATCCAATATATCACTGTTGCAGAAATTTTGGCAAGGAATTATTAATTCAAGAACAACAGCACACTTGTGACAGGGACATTTTTTCACTTGCATATTGGACCAAAGGTGCTTATATTTATCTTTATTTTATTGAGGGGACAATGTGAGCTAAGAAATTTGGTATCCGTTCACAGTTTACGGTTTGCAGTTAACAGTAAATGCTTCAAGCTTTATATAATTCATTGAATATAAATCGTAAACTGTAAACTGATGACCGTGAACGGTTACGAAATTTAATTATGGGGTGTTGCAATGCCAATCTACTAGAACTTAAAGACCTTTGAGAAACTGTGTTTCTTTGAAAACTTACATGGGCATGCAAACCGATCAATAAGTTCATCCTGAAAAATGAAAAATTTGAACTATCTAACTCTTGACCCTAGAGGAAGAACCCGAGAAGCTTCAGATGAGGGGGGGGACACTCACACTGAAAACACTCTCCCAAAAAGGTATAATAAGACGAATAGACTAAAAGAAAAAGCAATCTTAGTTGGTGTTAAGTTACAGGCAGAGGATAAAAAAAGACCTGAAGACTCTCTGGCTGAGCTGGCTAAACTTACTGAAACGGCCGGTGGTGTGATAACAGACAGGATTATACAGGAAGTCAAACAAATAAACTCTGCCTACCTTATAGGCAAGGGTAAGGTGGAGGAGATAAAAAATCTTATATCTCAAAGGGACGCTGACCTGGTTATCTTTGATGATGATTTAACACCTGCACAACAACGAAACTTAGAAGAAGAATTTGGTGTTAAGGTCATAGATAGGACTGGCTTAATATTAGACATATTTGCCCAGAGAGCAAAATCGAAAGAAGGGAAGCTCCAGGTTCAACTGGCACAACTTAACTATTTATTACCCCGTCTCGTAGGTTGGGGAGGGGTACTTTCCCGACTGGGTGGTGGAATAGGGACAAGGGGTCCAGGAGAAACCAAATTAGAGGTTGATCGAAGAACAATCAGAGATAGAATTGTAAGGGCTAAAAAGGACATTGAAAAGGTAAGAAAGGTTAGAACCTTACATCGAAAAAGAAGAAGCCATATCTCTTGTTCTACGGTTTCCTTTATTGGATACACCAATGCAGGAAAATCAACCCTTTTGAATCATCTCTCCAATGCCGGGGTCTTGGTAGGAGATAAATTATTTGCAACCCTGGATCCCACCATCAGAAAGATAAGACTGCCAGATAACAGAGAGATCTTGATATCTGACACAGTGGGTTTCATTAATAAGCTCCCTCATCAGCTTATTGCTGCATTCAAGGCTACACTCGAAGAAATCAATGAGTCGGATATCCTTCTCCATGTAATCGATATCAGCCATCCTCGAGTTGATGACCACATAACCTCAGTCAATAGCGTTTTGAGTGAGATAGGGACATCTCAAAAACCCATTATCCATGCTTTGAACAAGATTGACAAACTTGATAACGTCAATAGCATTGTTAGATACTGGCAAAGGGAACTTGACAACTGTGTCGCTGTATCCGCGTTAACGGGACAGGGCATCAACGATCTCTTCAACAAGATCGAAGATTTGATACAAACCAGATTAAAGAAAGTGAGGCTTAAACTTCCCGTTGATGCAGGGGACCTAATCTCTAAGATACACAGGAATGGTAGGATAATCAGAGAAGAGTACACAGGGGAGGAAGTGATTATTGAAGCTGAGGTAGACAACAAATTAGCTCATTCTCTGGAGGCTTTTAGTTTCTGATTCGGCACTGTTTTTTGCTTGACAAACACCGAATCTATTATAGAATATAGAGTCTAGTAGGGTTATCATAGGGTTTACTGCATTTCAGCCTAATTTTTTAACTAAGAGGCTCATGATATAAACCACATATTGTAAGGAGGTTAAAATGAAAATAAAGGCAATCATGGTGAGCGTATCATTTTTTTTGCTACTCATCTTCTTTACTGCTGGAGGGTTGCTTGCGAGTAGTACAGATCAAGTTATTGAAACTATGGGTCAAGGTGAGGTTAACTGGACTAAGAATGTAATAAGGGCCACCGGAAGTGGGGCTCCTAATCCGTCTGCGCCCAATATAGCAGTTGCAAGGTTAGGGGCAGAAAGGGCTGCCAAGGTAGATGCCTTAAGAAACCTTCTGGAGACTGTTAAGGGTGTAAGGATTGATTCAGAAACCACAGTGGTAAATGCCATGACTCAAAGTGACGTGATACAATCTAAGGTTGAAGGCTTTGTTCGGGGAGCCAGGGTAGTTGACAAAAAGTATTTTTCTGACGGTGGTGTGGAGGTTGTTATAGAGGTCCCCATTACTGGTTCCTTTGCTGAAGCTCTATTGCCTGCTATGGGGGGGCAACAGGTACCCTCTACCGGCAGTCCAGTATATACCGGACTAATTATTGACACAACAGGTCTTGAGCTCCGCCCTGCCATGTCTCCAAAGGTCATTGATGAAGATGGAAGAGAGGTTTACGGTTCTGCCTATGTAACGAAGGAATTCGCTATTGAACAGGGAATAGTAGGCTATGTGAAAGACATAGGAACTGCTAAACAAAATGACCGGGTAACAAACAATCCTATTATAATCAAAGGCATAAAAACTGAAGGACGAGGAAACAGTAATGTGGTTGTCAGAAATTCTGATGCTAACATTTTGAGGGATACCTCTAAAAACCTCAGTTTTTTATCTCAATGCCGGGTGTTGTTTGTTGTTGATTGAACACCAAACCTAAAATACTAGTCGGAGGGGAAAAATGAAGATGAAAAGGATACACTCTAGAGATTGGGTTTTTCTGTCTATTTTAATATTTTTCCTGCTTTTTATTGGTGCATGTGCTCCCACTGCCAGGAAAGCGGCAAGCGCCTTGGATACCCCAGAGCATCATGTATTTAGTGGGATGAAGCTTTTGGAGAAAGAAAATTATGATGACGCTATACGTGAATTTAACCTGGCTATCCAGTTAGACCCAAAATTCTCTTCTGCTTATACAGGCATTGGCTTAGTAAACGGTTATAAAGGAAACTTTAAAGAGGCATTTGATAATGCCAAGAAGGGCCGGGAACTGGCCAAAACTAATGATGATAAGGTCAACGCCCGGGTTGGCCTGATGAGAATTTACTCCATGGAAAGGAAAGGTGATTGGATTGATGAGGCGGAGAGTGCCTTTAAAGGTGCGATTGCTATCGACCCTAAATCGTCAGCTGCTCATTACTATATGGGCGAAGCATATAAGCTCTTCTATGATTTCGACAAAGCAGGAGAGATGTTTAAAAAAGTCCTGGATATAAATGATAAATATCTGATTGAAGCAAACAATCAGTGGAAGCTGGTTCAAAAGATTCAGAGGGCCGCACCTGGTAGTATTATAGGTAAAAAAATAGCCTTGATAGACAAGATAAGCAGGGCAGATATTGCTGCATTGTTTGTTCAGGAACTACAATTAGAAAAGCTCTATGAAAAACGATCTCCTAAAAAATTCGATACCGGTTTTAAAGCCCCGTCAACAGCCTTTGCAGCCGATCGTATTGAAAAGACCCGACCATACCTATCGTCCCGATGATGTCATAACCAGGGCATCTTATGCTATAATGGTTGAAGACATTCTAACAAAGGTTACTGGAGACGATAAACTTTCCACAAAATACATTGGCAACAAATCTCCCTTCCCCGATTTGAGGGGTGACCTCCCCTATTTTAATGCAGTAATGGTTGTAACCACCAGGGGGATCATGGAGGCCGTGGATTTGACTACTGGTGAATTTGCCCCAATGAAGCCGGTTTCTGGGGCTGATGCTCTATTGATTATAAGAAAACTCAAGGATGAATTGAGGTTTTTCTAAAAAGATATGTTCCCCTATTATACGAGGAGAAAGTATCTTGGAGAGATTAATTAGGGTAGTACTCTGTTTTGTAATTATCGTTGTGTTAGCCAAGTCTGTACACGGAGAGCAACAACTTCAATCACAGGTTGTCAAGGCTGAG
>WOUX01000051.1 GCA_009773075.1 bacterium
CATTTTATAGTTTGCTTTTAATTTTGTCAATGAAATTCTCTAATAAGATTTCATCTGAAAACACCCCTTTGACTTCTGGATTCTGACTTCTGACTCCTCTTGTATTCCTCGGCTGTCCTGACTGCAATTTTTAGACACGCCTCTTGAGGAACTGCAAAGGAGAAGCAGGGGAAAGAGGCAGCGGTAATCGGGGTTCCTGATGAACAGTGGGGGGGCAGTTCAGACTTGGAGTTCATCTTTTTGGTATAGATAACGATGCTCTTGGGAAAGAAAAAATTAAGGACCCTTTCTCTGCCAAATCTCCCCATATTCAACATTAACTCTTCATCTGCAAAGAGTCGTCTTGCAGCAGAGGCGATAGCTCTGGGTTTCGAGGAGGCACCAGTATACAGGACCTTTTCTAAACGAACCAGCATTTCCCCTTTGCCTGGCACAGGTATAGGCTCATCAAAGATTTCTATCCTATGGGGGGGCAACTATTCTTGCTACACGCATTAGTAGACCCTTTATTTTTGTTTTCGTATGAGGTCGGTTACGGATGTGGGAAAGTTAACTGTTAAGGTGACAATCTGATTTGGCTGGGCAATCTGGATTATCTCGTCATCTTCATTTATCATTTTCTCCAAAAAAAGGTGATTGATCTCTCCTGACTTACCTATAAATTCGACATCATCGCCCAATCTTATCTGGTTTCTAACCTCAATCTTTATCTCATTATCTCCTGAGACCTCCCTGACCACTCCAACCAAGTCATGGGTTTGAACATAAGAGGATGACGAATAGTTCTGTGACCCTCCGGTAGATTTTTCACAAAAAAAGCCTGTCGTATAGTTGCGGTGACTGACCTTTTTCAACTCTTTCAGCCATTCCTTCCGAAATTCGTATTTATCAGGATTCTCCAGGTATTCGTCTATTGCCTTACGATAGACCCTTACCACATTTCCCACGTAGTTTATCCCCTTCATCCTTCCTTCGATCTTAAGGGAATCTACACCGGCATCTATTAGATTTGGCATGTACTCTATGAGGCAAAGATCTTCAGAACTGAGGATATAACTGCCTCTGTCATCTTCAAAGATTGGAAGATAAATGCCAGGACGGCTTTCTTCCATGAGCATGTATTTCCATCGACACGGTTGTGAGCACTCCCCGCGGTTGGAATCTCGGTGAGTGAGATAGTTGCTGAGTAAACACCTGCCGGAGTACGAAATACACATAGCCCCATGAACGAAGACCTCGATTTCTATGCCTACCTTTTCCCTGATATGTTCAATCTCTGGAAAGGAGAGTTCTCGGGCCAGATTAACACGAGAAATCCCTTGATCTTTCCAGAACTCCACACTTCGCCAGTTGGTAGTGTTTGCCTGAGTGCTCAGGTGGAGAGGAATATGGGTGACCAATTTTCTTGCTATAACAATAATTCCAGGGTCTGATACAATTATGGCATCCACTCCTAGTTCTTCCAGATTAATTAAATAATCAGGAAGCCTTTCTATATCCTCATTGCGTGGAAATATGTTGACTGTAACGTATACCTTAACCCCTTTTTTGTGAGCAAGTTTAATACCTTCTTCCATTTGGGGAATGGTAAAATTCCCGGCAAAGCTTCTAAGTCCATATGATTTACCGCTTAAGTAAACTGCATCAGCACCATAGTGAATGGCAACCTTCAGCTTCTCTAAATTTCCCACTGGTGCAAGTAGTTCCGGTTTTTTCATGAGAACCCTTAATTTGTTCGTTATCTTCTTACATCCCAAAGGACAGATAAGAGAGCAATCTGTTTGTAAAAGCTATCATAGTCATATTTGAAAGACAAGAGTTTACTTTCTCTTGTACTGGCATCAGGAATTTTCCCTTGACAAGTATAAGGTTAGCAGGTATTTATGGATTCAAAAATTGAAAGATATAGGCATGTATCCCTTTAGTTAATATGGAAAAAAGCTGGTATAAAAATAAGGGAGATAGGGATTTCAGCAAGCATTGTTCTAATCCCTATTTTTTTTGGAAAGATCTGATTAATTTCTAAAATGTCCTAATATTATAAGCAGAATGGATAAGAATTTTTTTGGAATAGCACTGAGTCTTGTGCCTGGTATAGGTTGTGTTTTGTATAAGAGGCTGATCGATTGTTTCAAAAAGGCAGAAGTTGTATTCGATGCCTCTTTTCAGGAATTGACGAGCATTGATGGGATAGGGCATGAAATTGCTCTGGCAATTAAAAGCTTTAATCAAGGGGACCTGGTTGAGGATAGGCTATTGATGGCCAGGAAGGCCAATGCCCGTGTATTGACTCTGGAAGATGAAGATTATCCGACGAATTTAACGAAGATCAATAATCCACCATCAATGCTCTACATGAAAGGCGAAATTAAAAAGGATGATCACTTTGCTGTTGCTGTTGTTGGATCACGAACCCCATCAGGATACGGGGAATTAGCTGCCAGGTCGATAAGTCGTGACCTGGCAGCCGAAGGAATAACCATTGTCAGCGGTATGGCTCGGGGAATTGATACCATTTCTCACAAAGAGGCTTTATCTGCAGGAGGAAGGACTATTGCTGTATTGGGAAGTGGAATAGATGTGATATATCCACCGGAAAATAGGGAACTTTTCAGTAAGATTTGCCGGAATGGAGCCGTTGTTACTGAGTTCCCGGTTTCAACACCTCCTGATGCTGTAAACTTTCCAAATCGAAACAGGATAATAAGTGGCCTGTCCTTGGGGGTGGTAATTGTGGAGGCTGGGGTAAAAAGTGGGTCTCTTATTACTGCAAAGTTTGCTGTGAGTCAGGGCAAAAAGGTCTTTGCTGTGCCAGGGCAGATAGGGGCTGTAGGAAGTAAAGGGACAAACAGACTTATAAAAGAAGGGGCAAGGTTAGTAGAGAGCGCTGATGATGTTATGAGTGCAATTTTACCCCAATACAGGGATTATAAAGAAAACAGGGGAGGGGTCAAAAAAGATGAGAATCTTTCTGAGAGCGCTAAACAGATACTGACTGCTTTGATTGAGGGCCCCTTACATATAGATACTGTTGCTACTAGAAGCAGATTGAATATTAACGAGGTTTCGAGTATATTATTGAACCTGGAACTCAGTGGCTTAATTGTCCAACTACCTGGAAAAATATTTACAAGAAACTGAACTCATAAACCCCATTAGAATTGCCTTTTCTTGTGGGGACATACTTCTCTTGGAGAAAAAATGCCTAAATCTCTGGTTATCGTTGAGTCGCCTGCTAAAGCAAATACTATTAACAAATTCCTGGGCAAGGATTTTATAGTTTTGGCATCCATGGGACATGTTAGAGCTCTCCCCAGTAAGTCCGGGTCTGTAGCCACAGAAAATGATTTTGAGCCAAAATACCAGATATTGCCTCAGCGAAAGAAGGATATCTCTAAAATAAAGAACACATTGGAAAAATGTGAAAATCTCTACCTGGCTACCGATTTAGATCGAGAAGGAGAGGCTATTGCCTGGCATTTATTGGAGATATTGAATCTAACCGGTGGAAATGCTTATACAAAAAGAAAGGGTTCGTCTTCCCCTTCAGTCAAAAGAATAACCTTTTATGAAATTACAAAAGATGCCATTCAAGAAGCCATGAAAACCCCCCGGCATGTCATCCAATCCCTGGTAGATGCCCAGCAAGCCAGGGTAATCTTAGACTACCTTTATGGATTTAACCTGAGTCCACTTTTGTGGAAAAAGGTCCGTTATGGGCTTTCTGCCGGACGGGTTCAATCCGTTGCCCTGAGGTTGATTTGTGAGAGAGAAGAGGAGATTCAAGCATTTAAACCCAGAGAATATTGGACCATCAATGCCAGGCTTTCAACAACAAAAGAACCAACACCGGAGACTAGCTTCAATGCCACGTTAGTTGGAATAGATGGCAAGAAACAAAGTAAATTTTCGATCAGTGATGAAGAGTCTGCTAAAAGGATTATTAAAGAACTTGAAAGCGCAGAATATGAGGTTATAGAAATAAAAGAGAAAGAGGTTACAAGGACACCACCTCCTCCTTTTACTACCAGCACGTTACAACAGGAAGCATTTAGAAAGTTGCGTTTTCCTGCAAAAAAGACCATGTCAGTCGCCCAAAAACTCTATGAAGGAATAGAAATCCAGAATGAAAGTGTTGGCTTAATTACCTATATGAGAACAGACAGTGTGAATATTTCCTCAATTGCCCTGGAACATGCAAAAAGCATAATAACCCGGTTTTTCGGAAGTGAATATGCATTAAAGACCCCTCGTTACTTTAAAAATAAGGCAAAGAATGTACAGGAGGCCCATGAGGCTATAAGACCCACAGATCTGGCAAAGAAACCAGAGGACATGAAGGATTTCTTGACTTCCGATCAATGGAAGCTATACAGGCTTATTTGGAGACGAACCATTGCATGCCAGATGGCTAAAGCTATCCTGAACACTGTTTCTGTTGACATAGCAGCAAAAAAAACTCATACGTTTCGTGTCTCAGGTTCGATAATAAAATTTCCGGGTTTTACAAAGATATACGAGGAAAGCAAAGACGTTGACAAGCAAGAGAAAGAGGAAGTGTTACCTTGTCTTACCAAAGGTCAAAGTCTCTATCTAATAGAGCTCCTTTCTAATCAACATTTTACCCAGCCACCCCCTCGTTATACTGAAGCCTCTCTCGTAAAGATTCTAGAAGAATACGGAATAGGACGTCCTTCTACATATGCCGCAATTATAAACACCCTTCTGATTCGAGATTACGTTAAGATAAAAGAACGGAATATTCATCCAGAAGATACCGGAATAACAGTTAGCAGATTACTGGTTAGCCATTTCAATAAATATGTTGATTATAATTTTACCGCCAAAATGGAGGAGGACCTTGATCAGATAGCCCAGGGGAATACCCAATGGCGACCAATCATACAGCAATTTTGGACCCCGTTTATTGAGTTGATAAGAAAAAAAGAGACTGAAATTAAGAAGTCCGACGTAATTGATGAAAAAACAGATGAAAAGTGTCCGGAGTGCGATGGTGATCTTATTATTAAATTAGGACGTTATGGTAAATTCTATGCTTGTAAAAGGTATCCGGAGTGTAAGTTTGTAAGACCCTTAAAAGAAAAAGCCGTTGAAACGGTATCTCCCAGTGCAGAACAGTGTGAAAAATGTGGCAAACATATGACAATAAAAGATGGGAGATTTGGTAAGTTCCTGGCTTGTTCAGGATATCCTGAGTGTAAAAATACAAAACGAATATCTAAAAGTAAAGATGGAGATTCTCAAGTAGAAGGGCAGGAAATAACTACCGAAAAATGTGAAAAATGCGGCAGTAATTTTGTCGTCAAAAAAACCCGTTACGGAAACAGATTTCTCTCTTGTCAGAATTATCCAAAATGTAATAATGCCAAGTCGTTAAGCATAGGGGTTAAATGTTCAATGCCTGATTGCAATGGGGATATAGTAGAGAGGGGTTCAAAAAAAGGGAGGCTTTTCTTTGGATGCAGTAATTATCCTGATTGTAACTTGATGTTTTGGAATAGACCTATACCTGATAGATGTCCCGATTGTGGATCTCCATTTTTGGTAGAAAAGGTTGTAAAAAATAGTGGGACGATACTTGAATGCATAAATAAGGAATGTAAATATCAAAGGGAAAAAGAAAAATAACAAAAAAGGCCATCTTATCATAAGATGGCCTTTTAATAGTTAATTTCTCGGCAGTGACCTACTCTCCCACCCCGTTGCCAGAGCAGTACCATCGGCGCTAGAGAGCTTAACTTCCGTGTTCGGGATGGGAACGGGTGTATCCTCCCTGCTATAACCACCGAAAAATTAAATTATTCTTTTTTTAAATTTTTAATAAGGTTATGGTCAAGCCTCACGACCTATTAGTATTGGTTAGCTGAGTTCGTTACCGAACTTACACATCCAACCTATCAACCTTGTGGTCTACAAGGGGTCTTTAGTCCACCCTTGGGTGGAGGGGATACCTAATCTTGGGGTGGGTTTCCCGCTTAGATGCCTTCAGCGGTTATCCCTTCCGAACATAGCTACCCAGCTATGCCACTGGCGTGACAACTGGTAAACTAGAGGTTTGTCCATTCCGGTCCTCTCGTACTAGGAACAGATCCCCTCAAGTATCCTGCGCCCACAACAGATAGGGACCGAACTGTCTCACGACGTTCTAAACCCAGCTCACGTACCGCTTTAATTGGCGAACAGCCAAACCCTTGGGACCTGCTTCAGCCCCAGGATGCGATGAGCCGACATCGAGGTGCCAAACCTCCCCGTCGATGTGGACTCTTGGGGGAGATAAGCCTGTTATCCCCGGCGTACCTTTTATCCGTTGAGCGACGGCCCTTCCATTCGGGACCGCCGGATCACTAAGACCTGCTTTCGCATCTGCTTGACTTGTAGGTCTCGCAGTTAAGCTCCCTTATGCCTTTACACTCTACGGCTGGTTTCCAATCAGCCTGAGGGAACCTTCGTGCGCCTCCGTTACTCTTTAGGAGGCGACCGCCCCAGTCAAACTACCCACCAGACACTGTCCTCGACCCGGATAACGGGTCTGAGTTAGAATTTCCGAATAACCAGGGTGGTATTTCAAGGATGACTCCATCCCGACTAGCGTCGGAACTTCTCAGTCTCCCACCTATCCTACACAAGCTATCCCAAAATCCAATGTCAAGCTATAGTAAAGGTGCCGGGGTCTTTCCGTCTAGTTGCGGGTAGACGGTATCTTCACCGCCGCTTCAATTTCGCTGAGCCCCTCGTTGAGACAGTGCTGAAGTCGTTACGCCATTCGTGCAGGTCGGAACTTACCCGACAAGGAATTTCGCTACCTTAGGACCGTTATAGTTACGGC
>WOUX01000052.1 GCA_009773075.1 bacterium
GAGGGAAAGCTCGGGAAAGGTTATGAGCTCTACACCTTTCTCCCTCGCCATCTCTATATAACAGATTATCTTCTCTGCATTTCCTGAAAGATCACCAACAGTTGTATTGATCTGCGCTAAAGCAATGCGAAGTAGAGACAATATTCCAAATTCTCCGAGTTTGAAAACCTATTTAGTTCACACTGAAAAATTCCCTTTTCCGCTCTCTGGTTCAGGTTTTTTGACCCATCTATGACTCGCTTCAGGCATTTTTAAAAACGGTTCATGGTTCACGGTTTAACGGTGAACGCTGAACGATTTAATGATCCTGCTCATGTTCGCTCCAAAGGAAATTTTTCATTTTCCAGAATAGACTAATTACAATTTAGGCAGATACGTATCAAGCTCATATTGGCTCACATGGGTTCTGTACCTGTCCCACTCAATCTTTTTATTTTCGATGAACTTATAGAATATGTGATCACCCAGTGCCTCTCTCACAAGCTCACTCTTTTCCACTTCTAATATGGATTCATAGAGATTACCCGGCAGTTCATGGATGTTCATCTCCTTCCTCTTCTCAGGGCTGAAGTGATAGAGATCCTCCTCGATAGGGTCTGGCAAAGGATAGCCTTTTTCTATACCCTTGAGGCCTGCGGCCAGCATCACGGAAAAGGCAAGGTAGGGATTGCAGGCCGGGTCAGGGGAGCGAAACTCGATACGTGTAGCCTTCTCTTTACCAGGTTTATACATAGGAATCCTTATCATAGTAGATCTGTTACGTCTGGCCCAGCTAATATAGACGGGGGCCTCATAGCCCGGAACAAGCCTTTTATAAGAATTTACCCACTGATTGGTTACTGCCGTGATCTCTCTTGCATGTTTCAGGAGACCGGCAACATAGCTTTTGCCGATGTCCGAAAGGTGATATTTATCCGTGGAATTGTAAAAGGCATTTTGATCAGATTTGAACAGGGATTGGTGGGTATGCATACCACTTCCATTGATTCCGAAGATGGGCTTTGGCATAAATGTGGCGTAAACCCCGTTGCGTCTTGCTATCTCTTTCACTATAATCTTCAGGGTCATAGTCTTGTCAGCCATTCTTAAACCCTCGTCATACCTCATGTCAATCTCGTGCTGGCCTGGAGCTACTTCGTGGTGGCTGTATTCTATATCTATGCCTATCTTCTGCAGGGCAAAGATGGTTTCTCTTCGTAACTGCCCGGCCGTATCCAGGGGGGTAGTGTCAAAATAACTACCCTCATCCAGGGGTATTGGGTTCTTGTTATCGGTAAAATAGAAGAATTCCAGTTCCGGTCCCAGATAAAAAGTATACCCCTGGTCTTTTGCCTTTTGTAAAAGCCTTTTGAAGGCATACCGGGGGTCACCCTTGTAGTGCGTTCCATCTGGTTCAAGGATGTCGCAGAACATCCTGACAACAGGTTTCTCCTCATCCCTCCAGGGCAAAAACTCCAAGGTGGTGGGATCAGGCTTGGCGATCATATCGCTTTCTTCTATGCGGGCAAAACCCTCGATAGAAGAACCATCAAAGCCCATTCCCTCATCCAGTGCTTCATCGAGCTCGCCGGGTGTTATGGCAAAGCTCTTAAGATACCCAAGTACGTCGGTAAACCATAATTGGATAAAACTCACATCTCTTTCCTTAACGATTTTCATTACATCTTCTTTTGTGCTGCAGATCATATATCTCCTCCTTTAGGTTTGTCCTCAATTGAAACAAAATCGGCTTTTTTTAAAGCGAAAAATTTTTGCTTATTTCATACAGTACTTATTAACATTTTTTGGGTGTTAATACAACCTTTTTCACCTCCTTTCTTCAATGGATTGGCAATTGAGTCGTTAAAGCCTCAACTCTTCACTCATAAGGCTTCCTCCCTTCTTTCTCCTGTCCTTATCCTGATTGCCTCTTCCATTGGTATAATAAAAATTTTCCCATCGCCTATCTTCCCTGTCTTTGCAGACTTCTCTATGGTCTCCACAACCTTTGAGACCAGGTCATCCCCAATTGCAATCTCTAATTTTATTTTGGGTACAAAGTTGATCACATACTCGGCGCCTCTGTATATCTCAGTATGGCCTTTTTGACGACCAAAGCCCTTTACCTCTGATACCGTCATTCCTTGCACGCCTATTTCCATAAGTTTTTCCTTAACCTCATCTAATTTAAAAGGTTTAATGATAGCCTCTATCTTTTTCATAATATACTCCTTTCTATACCGGATTTTACCGAAGTTTTCACTGCAGAAAACACAGAGATCTGCTAATGGTCTTGCCTCTGCAAAGGTTTTTATGATTTATATTTATTAAATACGCTCTAAGACAATATTTCTGAGTTTACAAGACCATATCCATGTTCACCGTGGAGGGATTGGTCGAGCCCTGTCAGCTCTCGCTGTTCGTCGAGTCGGAACCCCACGGTCTTCTCAACAATGAAACATATGACAAGAGTGCCTATTGTTGCCAGGGTTATGGTTGCCCCGATCCCCTTCATCTGGATCAGGAGTTGTTTCCATATAGACCAGCCATTCCCAACTTCTGCTGCTGCATCAGCTATCCAACTGTCTCGAATGAAGAACGAGAGGAGAAGAACGCCCAGCCCGCTTCCTATACCGTGGATTCCGAAGCAATCGAGACTGTCGTCGTAGCCGAGTTTAGTCTTGGCTTTAAGGGCGTAGAAACAGGCTATGGATGACAAGGCTCCCAGGGCAAAGGCGCCTATTGGTTTGACCACTCCTGCCGCAGGAGTAATGGCAACCAATCCGGCCAGAATCCCCGATACAAAAGCAAGGGATGTAACCTTTTGGAACGCCAATGCCTCAATGATTAGCCATGTCAGGGCACCACTGGCAGCAGAGACTTGAGTCATAGTAAGGGCACGGGCTGTATCAAGTCCGCTCTGTACGGTTGACCCTGCGTTAAAACCGAACCAACCTACCCACAGAAGTCCTGCACCCATTAATGTCATGACAAGGTTATTGGGGTGCATGGTTGTCTTGGGATAGCCATGCCGTCTTCCCAAAAATAAGGCAACTATCAGGGCACTGAAACCAGCAGAGACATGGATGACTAACCCACCGGCAAGATCGATAACACCCGACGCCCCGGCATTGTAAAGCCACCCATCCGAAGCCCACACCCAGTGGCACAAGGGACAGTATACCACCAGAAACCAGAGAACGATGAAAAGGGTGTATCCCCGGAAGTAAACCCGTTCAGCCAATGCTCCGCTTATGAGTGCAGGGGCAATAATGGCAAACTTGCCCTGGAACATTGCAAGCACGTATTCAGGCACCCCCTTTGTGATCCGATCATCGATCCCATTCAGGAAGAAGTAATCGCCGTTCCAGCCTACGAATCCACCGAGGATATTCTTCCCAAAGGATAGGGAGTACCCACAAACGGTCCACAGCACACCTATAATAGCCATAGCCACAAAACTGTGCATCATAGTCCCCAAAACGTTTTTGGTCCTCACCAGGCCACCATAAAACATGGCTAATCCGGGGACCATTAAAAGCACCAAAGCTGTAGATGTCAACATCCAGGCAGTGGTTCCCGAATCTATCGTTCCTTTATCGGCAGCAAAGATTATCTGCGGATATGATAATAGAAAGGTTATTATTAATAAAACTTTTACAGTTCTTCCTCTCATAGATTCCCTCCTTATTGGCTTTTTGTGTTGATCGTGGTTTTACCTTCACCCCTAACACTACAATGTACGAAGAAGGTCACCTTTGATCCTTTTCAATAGCTTTTCATCATATATCTTCTGTCCGAATATATCTCTCACATAAAAGCTATCCGTGACACGCATAAGTCGTGTAGTTATCTTTGCGATATAGATATATATCCCCATGTCTGACATAGCCTTTGTGATTGAATAAAGAAGACCGAATCTGTCATTAGCCTCTATATCAATTACTGTGTAAAAGTCGGATGTATCGTTATCAATCCTTATAGTAGTTTTTGCGTCCTTCAATCCCTTTTTTTTAGAGTGAAGATAATTTCCTTTCTTTTTTACCAATTCCTCTACTTTGATCCTCCCATCGATTACCTTTTCAAGATCATCCTGTATTGCCTTCCATTCCTCCCGATCCACATATTCATCACCATTTGTATGGTTAACCCTGAGAATATCCATAGCTATGCCGTCACTCCTCGTATCTATCTGGGCATCCAGGATATTCATATTGTGACATACCATGACGCCACAGACCTTGTGAAACAAACCATGGGAATCCGGTGTAGCTATAAGGACATCATAATAACCCTTATCCAGTTTATGCCTTACATCAAAGGCAAGGGTTTTCTCTTCCAGGTTGTAACACAACAGGATGTGATTCGATATTATCTCAGGGCTGTTATTGAGAAGGTATCGGGATGGTGTTAAATCCAGATTGTAGAGAATATCTTCCATGGGCATCTTCAAACGCAGCTCGGATATGACTTCATTTTTTATTTTATCGAGTTTGCCGGCTATATCAGTGATGGTAAAGTCCCCCTTCTCTATAATATGGAATGCCCTGATATAAAGTTCCTGAAATAGGGTATTCTTCCAGGAATTAAATGCCTCAGCCCTCGATGCCTTCAGATCAGAAAAGGTCAGGATGTAGAGCATTCGTAATCTGTCAATGTCCCTCATCTTTTGGGCAAATCCTATAATTAGAGTCTCATCAGAAAGGTCTCTGGTTTGGGCTATACTGGACATATAGAGGTGATTCTCTATCAAAAAAGCTATCAACTCCATATCTTCTTCGGGGAACCCCATCCTCCCTGCTATGTTATATGCGAGTTCCGCACCTTTATCTACATGGTCTGCATCAAAAGCCTTTCCCAGATCATGGAAAAGAATGGCGAGAAAGATCAGTTCCACCCTCTTCTCTTCTCCGGCCAGTTTGGTGAGAAGGGGGAAGGTGTCTTTGTACTTTCCCACAAGGAGATTTTCGAATTCCTCAATGGCAAAAAGGGTATGGATATCAGCAGTATAGACATGGTAGTAATACGACTGGGGAAGGTGGGTTATCATGGCAAATTCAGGGATAAACCTGCCCAGAAGTCCAAGTCTGTGCATGGTCTTCAGAACCTTTGCTACTCCTCTCCCCTCCCTCATGATGGATATGAAAGAGCTATTCACCTCTCTGGAGTTTCTGAACTCCTCTCCTATCACAGCGAGATTTCCTCTAATCAGTTCCTGGCTATCGGAACTCACCTCTTTCTTCAGTTCCACGGAATATTTGAAGACCTTCATCAAGGTATCTGGTGCCCTCCTGAAAAGATCAGGATCGACAACCGATATTCTGTTATTCACTATCTCAAAGTCTTGGTCCATACTTCTGAAGAAGACCTTACCCCCCTTTTTTGACTTTGCTTGATCCTCTCTCGTCCTGTCGATTAACACAGAGGAGAGGTACTTTATGTCCTCTGCGCACTGGTAGTAGTCACGCATGAATCGTTCTACAGCAGTAGTTGAATAAGGATCAGCATAACCCAGAAAATTCGCCATCTTTTCCTGATATTCAAAAGCAAGGTGATCATTCTTTCTGCCGCTTAGAAAGTGGATGCCGTTTCTTACCTTCCACAGGAACTCCAGGGACTCCTCAAGTAGAGCTATTTCCCACGACGATAATACCCCCTTCACCTTTAATTCATCTATCCCTCTTGCCTGAAACTGGACCCTCGCTATCCAGAGGGCACTATGAATATCCCTCAAACCCCCTTCCCCCTCTTTCAGATGTGGTTCCAGAAGGTACACCGAGTCCCCATAATACCTGTGCCTTGACTCCATGTCTTTTAACTGTCCTGAGATGAAGGAATTGATACCCTTAGAGAATGCGCTCCTATAGATTGTGTCCTCAAATTCACCGTACAGGCCCCTGTCTCCCATGAGATACCGCATCTCTATCAAGGATGTTCTTGCTTTAATATCCTCTTTCATCATGGCAAGGCAACCCTTCAACGTCATATTGCTGTATCCCACTGTCAGTCCTGCATCCCACAGGGGATAGAGTATCTTGCCTGTAACATCCTCCAGATTACCACGAAACCTTTCCGGCATGAAAAACAGCAGGTCTATGTCAGAATACGGGCTTAATTCTTCTCTTCCATAGCCACCTACTGCAGCAATGGCATATCTGTTCTTTGTTTTCTCACCGTCCGAATACGGCATCGAAGAAAAGATTTCCCTGAGACATCCATCTATAAGGGAAGAGTACCTCCTGACCAAGTCTCGACCACATAGTCCCTTCCAGTATTCTTCCCTTAATCGGTCTAAACTATCTTTTATGTAACCTTTCAGGTTTTCCAAGTTTCTTCCCTTAAATCTCAAAACATAAAAATATTAATAACTAGCAATACCCATACCAAACCCATGGAAGCCTGCTTGATTTTCTGAAATAGATTTAAATATAACTACTTAGAGATATATTTACAAACAGATAGATCTGTCTGACAAAGATGTAGTGTTCGACTTCGACCACTGATAGACATTTGATATTAGCTAAAATGTGTCGAATTTTCAATGTGTAGAACCGATTAGCATCGTATGCTCATTTTTAAGCAGATCTCTCGAAATGAGGCAGAAGAGGAATGCCCTCCTAATTCAATCTCGGTAATGAGTGTCAGTAAAAATCTCCGGGCTGACACTCTTCAGTGTTTATAATGTATATCCGCTTTCACCGTGCTGGCTAAGGTCAAGACCATCAGACTCCTCTTCTTCGCTTATCCTTAGACCGAGAGTCCAGTCAAGAATCTTTAATATGGCAAATGTTACAATAAAGGAGTAGACCCACACAGCGCCAACGCTTATAAGCTGATCCCATAAAAGCGATGGATTGCCGAACAGC
>WOUX01000053.1 GCA_009773075.1 bacterium
CATAATACTGGCCCCCTGAAGCCTCTCTTTTGCATAGGCAACGGCATTGAGGTATGCAGAGCTGGCCTGTCCCAAGGATTGGAGTCCCACACCCAATCTGGCCTCGTTCATCATGTGGAACATGATCTTCATGCCCTGGTTCTCTCCGCCCAGAAGTTCACCGATACATCTGCCATTGTCTCCAAAATTCAGGGTAGTCGTTGCTGAACCGTTAATCCCAAGCTTATGTTCTATCCCGCTGCAGAAGACGTCATTATCTTCACCAAGACTTCCATCTTCATTAACCCTGATCTTTGGAACCAAAAACAGGGATATCCCCTTTGTTCCCTGGGGTGCCCCCTGAATTCTGGCTAGAACAGGATGTATTATGTTTTCCGTCAGATTATGTTCCCCTGCCGTGATAAAGGATTTGGTGCCTGTTATAGTGTACGTCCCATCCGCGTTCTTTTTTGCAATTGTCTTGGTAGCGCCCACATCACTTCCTGCACCCGGCTCAGTAAGGCACATGGTGCCTGCCCATGCACCGGGATACATCCTCTCCATGTATTTCTTCTTCTGCTCTTCCGTACCATATATCTCTATGAGCTTGGCCGCTCCATGGGTAAGCATTGCATACCCTCCCAGTGCACCATTTGCCGCGGCACAGTATTCTTCTATCGGTGCAAATATGGTAAAAGGCAACCCCTGTCCGCCTATCTCAGGATCCTCGGTAGGGGTAATCCACCCTCCTTCTTTATAGAGCCTGAATGCCTCATGAAAACATTCGGGTACCGTTACCTTACCATTTTCATACTTGCAGCCTTCCCTGTCCCCTTTTTCTCTTGTAGGCAGTAACACATTTACCGCCAGCTTCCTCGCCTCCTCAATAACCATATCAAAGTCCTGTTTTGTAAAATCCTTATATTTCTCAGTCTTACACAGATCCTCAACGCATAACTGTTCGTGCAATACAAACTCTACATCTCTCTCATCGACTAATAGATTTCCCATCTTTTAACCTCCTTATAGTTTTTTCATGGTCTCTATTCTCTCTACGATGGTATGGAATTTAAATGTCTCCCTAATTCGCTGTGTGGTTGAGTCGCCAAGCGGTTGAATAGCTAAAAATATTCTAACTGTGGGAACATGCTTGAATTGAGTACCATGACGGGTTAAGATTTCACAGGCTTCCCAGACGGATAAAATCCTCCGGCTGTAGAAATCTCTCTTCACTGATGTCTAAACCTTCTTCGATTAGATCCAGGACAACTCCTTTTTCTTCAGGGAGTTTATAACCATCATAGTCCTGTTTTAATAAATGGATAAGATTTTCAGTCCCTGTCCGATAAGCAGGGTTCCTGAAGTGGTCGAAACAAATCCTGCTGGTCACATCCAGCCCATTTACCATTGTTTTCATCTCTTCCAGGCACTCATGGGGTGAAAGGAGTTCCAATTCATTCTTTTCGTACGCATCCAACAGGGGTGTGCCAGGCAAAGGGGTAAAGGGTCTTGATCGTATGAAATCAGGATTTATCTCGTTTAACGCGTTTGCAGTATTCACGGCATGCTGTTTAGTCATTGTCCTTCCACCCAGTCCAGGCATAATATATTCTGAAAGTTCTATACCGGCTTCCATCACCTTTTTCCCTGCATGGATATGTTCCTCTGCCGTTACCCCTTTCTTGATCTTCCATAATAATTTATCGTCTCCTGTCTCCAATCCTATATGCAATCTCGACAGACCCGCCTTACCCAGTTGTTTTAGTTCCTCCGGTTTCTTTTTAAAGATGGTCTTCGCCCTGGCATAAGAGGTTATCCTGTTCAGGGTAGGAAACTTCTCCTTTAAATATACGATAATTTCAACCAATTGGGGAGTGGGAATTACAATAGAATCAGCATCCTGCAAAAACACTGTCCTTGCCCCAGAATGCAGCCAGTTAAATACATTGACAAAACTGTGATTGTTGTTGAGTTGGGGGATACTTCTTATAAGGGCGGCACCCACTGCATTGCTTATATCCCCAGCATAGCCCAAATCCCAGGACAGCTTTTTTATCTCGTCACAGATGGCACTCACCGTATCAATATCGGCTTTAACATCATCTACGGACCTCTTCTTGAATTTCTCGTGATTATATGGTCTGCCATAGCAGAAGGTGCAGTGATTCCAGGGGCAATTCCTTGTAACTCTTATCAGCAGAGAATAGCTTCCACCTTCACTTGGTGGACGAATGGGCCCCATTTCAAAAGAAAGTCCGTTAAGTTTGCTGTGATGAATTAGCATCTCCTATACCACCATTGACGAGATTTACGAACCCTTTCAAAATTCCTCAGCCATCATCTTCTTTGATGCCTCCTGGCCAATTATTCCATCGGCACTGCCGGTTAAGCTGAAGTAATCTTCAAACTTTTTATCTTGAGGCCATCCCACAAAACAATCAACCTTATCCCTATCGGGGTTTACAAGCCACATCATAAAAGAGTGATCCTTAACTGTAAACCACCATTCTTCTTCCCTTATCAGGAATGCAAGGAAAAAATACTCGCTTACCGGAGGGAGTATCAAGGCATAATCTACCTTGCTGCCCAAAACACACTTAGCAGCGGCCAGCTCTCTGAATCCTTCTATTGCCTCGCTAATATCTTTCTTTATCACCCCTATTACTTCGTGTTTCTTGTTCCCTTCTTTCCTCTCCACATGAATATCAGGCAGGGCAAAACCGATATACTTCGGCTGCAGGATAGTATATCCTACGTACTTCAGGAAATCCTCTACTCCCTTCTTAATCTCTTCTTTTGTAAACCTCTCCTCTTTTTCCTCATACATATTCAACATCCTCCCACAACTGTATCAAATACAAATTATATCCAGTGTCTTTTATCTTATTTAAACTAACCTTGTCAGATAAGTCAAATAAAATAAAAAAATTTATTCTACTTTTGTAAGATCCAGTATCAACCTTTCCAATATCAGTCTCTTGGCAACTCTGCTGGATTTAAGAGCCAGATCGGTACTGAGAAACTGATCAAATGCCTTCTTCAATTCATCAAAGGAAAATTGATCTACCTGTTTCAAGAATCCTTTGAGGAAAAATTTCCTGATCCCCAGCCTCTCACCTACCTCAAAAGGTGTTAAACCCTTCTGCAGCATCTCCTTTGCCCTTAATATTAGACGGAATTGACGTATTATCATTCCCAGAATCTTCAAGTGATCTTCCCCAGAAGCCAGAATCTTTATAAGTATATTTAACGCCTTTTCTAGATCCTTATTCCCCACAGAGTCTATAAGAGTAAAAATACTTTCTACCTTTATATCCGTAACTACCGCCTCCAGATCTTCTATCTCTATGGTCTGTTTTTCCCCTATAAATATGGAGACCTTTTCTGTTTCATTGTATATCTGCTGGAGGTTATTACCGACCAACTCCATCAAAAAAGCTACTGCATCTTTACTGATCTTCTTAGAGAACCTGTTTGCCAATCTTTGAATCCAATAGGGCAATTCTCCGTCTTTTGGATGGTTTAATTGGGCAATAGCGCCAAACTTGGAGAGATTAATGAAGAACTTTGCCCTAGGATTTACCTTTTCACCAATGAAAACCAGACATGCGAAGGGAGATGGGTCAGAGATATAGGATGTGAGCTGTTCCAAATCTTTTGCTGATAATTGATTGGCATCTTTGACAACAATAAGCCTCTTTTGTGATACTACCGGTATAGTCTGGGCAGCATTAATGATCTCTGGGGCGCCATTTTCGCTGCCATAAAAGATTTCGTAATTGAAGTCTTTAAAACCAGAGGGGATCACTCTCTCTTCGATATTTCTGATGGTTTCTTCAATCAGGTATGTTTCGTCACCATAAAGATAATAGACTGGAAGGACTTCTTCTTTTTCCAAATGTCTGGTGAGTTCATGGGGGGTTATAGTTGTAAGCATAGCGGTTTGGGTGTGCTAAAAATTTTCGAATATCCTGTTGTGGATATCCTCTGCCATATCTTCTGCTACCTTTCTTATAGCCTCTATCTTATTGTTATAGGTGGTGGCTGTGTTTGACGAAACTGTATATTCGTGGTAACCCGAGAAACCTGAGGTTTTCCATATGATTATCCCATTGTCATTTCTCTTCAGGGATATATCCAGCGTGACAGTTGCCCTGTATTCCAATACCCTGTCGTTTCTGTCAAAGGATACTGGAGTCTCTTTAAATGATTTGATTGTTCCGATTATAGTTGCATCAGAGTCCTCTCCTTTTGAAACGTCCACTTTTCCCCTTTTTAAAAATTCTTCGATAAGGGCATCTGTAAAAAGGTTTTCGATCCTGGGTTCAAAAGTCTTATTGGTAAAGAATGGAACGGCTATTGTTTTGACACCCGGTGTTAGCGTTCCTCTTTTACCGGTAAAATGGTATCCGCATGCAGAGAGGGACATTGTCAATGTCGCAATTAAAGCGAATCTGTATATCCTTCTTTCTATGGAGAGTTGCATAAGGTAGTCCTGTTGTCACTATTCAGGTGTTTAGGCTGAAGACCGAAGGCTGAAGTGTCCTAACAGTCTTCAGCCTTCAGTCTATCTACCTGAGTAGTTATTGCAGTTTAATCAATTACAATCATTACCCTGCATTGCTTTAAGAAGCCTTTCTGTTTGATTATAGCCCTAAATATTTCTGCATCCTTGTCACTCATAACGATGTCAGATGGGCTTTTATCGCTTACCTTTTCTGCTTTCAGGGTAATAGGATTATTTGTAACCCTTGAATTGGTCTGGGCAGCGGTTAGATCTCTTGAGTACAAAGCCACTCCATTTTCAGCAGCACCCTCCGGGGATACCACATCGGAATGGTAAAGCTCTTTTCCTGATGATTCAAGAATTCTGGGGATTAGCGCAGGTTTCAACTTTAATGTTCTCGCGTCTACAACAAGCCCGGTATAATCCGGCAGTTTTAAAGGAGGGGGTTCTTCTGCCTTTGGCTCTTCTGCTTTTGGTTCCTCTGTCTTAGCTACCTTAGATTCAGGTGTTCCCTTAACATCAGGAGCAGGCTCAGCAACTGGTTTCTCGGGCATTGCTTCTGGTTTAGGGGTATCCCCCTCTATGACCTTTACCGGTGCTACTGCCTTCTTCTCTACCGGCTTTAAAAATAGGCTTAACAAATCTCCTTTTATACTCATACTTACTGTAACTTCCACTGATCCATCAGACATATACTTTGTATCTGTAACCTTTGACCCCTTTACGATCCCATGCACCCTGGTTTTTATAACATCATTTTCTACCATATATTCTTTTACAATAGTAGTGGAAGCAACTCTCACTCCTTCCAATGTTTCCAGAAGATTTCTCCTGGCATCAGATATAGCAGCCCTCTTGGCCAATATCCTCCCTTGAGCAGGATTCTGCACATCTGGAGATGGGGCGCCACTACCCTTTGCAATGATAATACCGGATGTCCAGTTTATACCGCCATTGGTTCCAATAGGTTCTATGAGCTCAATTTCACTACCGAAGATATTACTGCAAAATAAAATTATGAAAAATGGAATTAAAAATACGATTGTTCTTTTCATTTTTGCCTCCCGGAGAATGCGTCCTTTTGGATCTCATTCAACCATGGTTTATAGTTGATATTGCCCAAAAATAACGATTCATTCGGTGGAGATGAACCCCACCAGTTTTCCCTCGCATCTATATAGATAGTAGAAAAACTCTGGATCGCGAAGGGAGAATTATCAATGATGATGTTGTTGTTTATTTTCGGCTTTGACATACCCATAGCCACAATACCACCGGTACCCGTATTCTTGGATATGGTATTGTAAAATATCTTAGGTGCGGAATCATTCATTATATTTATCCCGCTCTGAGAATTATTTGTAATCAGGCTGTACGTTATGTCCGGTGTCCCGTAACGGATCACAAAGGCAGTGGATGCATACTCAAAGACACAGTATTTAAAGAAGCTGGAAAGTGTTGTCTTTTCTTCAAACCTTATTGCATTACTGTAATCACCTGCAGATGGTGAGGAACTGTTGGAGGTAAAGGTAATAATCTCTTCTTTGGTGCCTTTGGCATTTATAGCTCCATTTTTAACTGTTATGCTTATATCACCGCTGTTGTATTTAAGGGTAACACCTGGTTCAATGGTTAAAGTAACACCACTGTCTATAACGAGTTTACCCTCAATGATATAGGGACTATTGGCAACTGTCAGGTATGAGTCCTTGGTTATATTGCCGCTCAAAGGCCCTTTTAATATTGATAACTCAAAGGGCTTGCCATCCGGATATGGGGCATCCAGGGATGTCCTGTAGTCCACCTTTCCTGAAATGCCGGATACTATCTTTGAGATATCACGGCTTCCCCACCAGTTATTATTGGCATTTACGACCTCCCCTTTAGGGTCTGAATTGTAGATCTCAAACTTCCCATTATCGTGTATATTGTTCTCTATAACCTTTGGAGATGACAAAGAAACCTTTATCCCGTAAGTTCCGTTGTTTGAGATGGTGTTATGGGAGATAATTGGTGAAGAGCTTTCAGAGACTATGCCTTCCTTACCGTTGTGTGCTATTTTGTTGTTTTCCAGTACAGGATTTGCCCCTGCCAGGATGAGAACACCTATATCCTTGTTTCTTGAAATCGCGTTGTTTTTGATCTCTGGTGCAGAAAACGGGTCGCTTATACTCAAACCGGTATCGTTTTTAGAAATATCATTATTGGATATTTTTGGTGAAGACGAGAAGAGGGTTACCCCTGTAGTCGCACCCTTTATCTGTGCATATTCAATGAGACTATCCTTCTCTTTGGTCTTCTGAAAGACAATTCCATCCCAACGATTGGTGTCCATCCCGTCA
>WOUX01000054.1 GCA_009773075.1 bacterium
GGAATTCTCCTCTTTCATCGAGACTCAAGGCAATTGAGGCAAGATCCTTTTCGGCAAATTCCCGCACCATATTTCTCAGCATCTCTTGCTGACGTGTAAAAGAAAAATCCATTTTCGTCCCCTCTCATAAAAATTCTAATAGTTATCGTTAACCAATGCCCATCCACAAACTCATTTCAGATAACAACAAGGTGATTAGATCTCCCCTTACAAAGGAACCCCACCTTATAGCTTGGTGACTATCAAGTTCCAATTATGAATGGCTATTCATTAACATACAAGTTTTTAGCTGTCAAGAGTTTTTGTTTTTTATGTCAACCACATTTAGAAATGTCCTCTTTTAAAACATTTAGAAATGTGGTTGACAATCTTAAATTATTTAGTTGAAAAAGACTGTCCATTTCTGTTAAACTGCTGAATAGTTTGCCCTAAAAAATTCCCTTTTCCACTTCCTAAAGTGGATTCCCAAAAAGCATGTTCCTGCGAAGGCAGGAATCTATGAATTTGCTCTCAGAGACACTTTTTTAAAAGCTCTCGAAGGATATACAAAGATGAAGGCACGTATAAAAAATTATTTTATAACTGGTTTATTGGTAATTATACCTGCTGGTTTAACGATTTACATCCTTGATATCCTTATTGGTATGATGGACAGGGTTCTTAACTACTTACCACTAAAGTTTCATCCTGATACTTACCTGCCTTTTCATATTCCAGGTCTGGGGTTGATTGCGACAGCGGTTCTCACATTCCTCGTGGGGATTCTTACCCAGAACCTCCTGGGAAAAAAGTTGGTCTATCTATGGGAATGGGCGGTATCGAGGATCCCCTTTGTTAGAAGTATATATCTTGCTATCAAGCAACTGGTCGAGGCCATATTTGCACAGAATTCAAAGGGCTTTAAACGAGTTGTATTGGTTGAGTTTCCAAGGAAGGAGCTGTGGTCTCTGGGATTTTTGACTGGTGTTGTCGGGGAAGAGATCCAGGATAAGATCAAGGAAAGGGTTATTAGTGTGTTTATTCCAAATGTACCAAATCCCACCACTGGATTCTATCTCATGGTCCCAGAGAAAGACGTTATAAACCTTGATATGACGGTGGAAGATGCCTTTAAATTAGCAATGTCTGGAGGGATTGTCACCCCTTCTGAACAGGGTAACCATAACTCCCAAATATCGAAAATAGACCCATCTGCCTAATTTGTTCTTGAAAAGGCGGGCAATTAAAGGATCCTTATGAAACAAAAGGCCGTTTTTATTAAGACCTTTGGGTGTCAGATGAACGAACATGATTCTGAAAAGATCCACAGAATCCTGGGAGATCACAACTATAAAACAACAGAGAATATTAACAATGCCGATCTGGTTTTGCTGAATACCTGTAGTATCAGGGAGAAGGCAGAGCACAAGGTTTACAGCAGCCTGGGAAGGCTTAGAAGGTTGAAGGATAAAAACCCTAAGCTTATCATCGGCGTTGGTGGGTGTGTAGCCCAGCAGGAAGGAGAAAAACTCCTGCACAGGGTCCCTTATCTGGACATAGTATTTGGAACTCACAACATCCATAAATTGCCCGAATTCATCCATGATGTTGAACAAACAGGGAGGAGAATTCTAGAAACTAGCCTGTACGATTCAGTCCCTTCCCTTGGAGTTTACTCTAACTCTGGGGAAAAAAAGATAAAATCCTATGTTACAATCATGCAGGGTTGTGATAATTACTGTTCGTATTGTATAGTTCCCTATGTAAGGGGCAGGGAGATAAGCAGGCCAAGCGGAGAGATACTTGAGGAGGTAAGGAGACTATCGGAGAAGGGTGTAAGGGAGGTAACGTTACTGGGTCAAAATGTAAATTCCTACGGGAGGAGCATTGCAGGGGATATGACTTTCCCCCAACTGTTGCACTCAATAAATGAGATAGATGGAATAGGGAGAATACGTTTTACCACCTCCCATCCCAAAGACCTATCTGAGGAGTTGATCTCTTGTTTTGGCCAGTTGGATAAGTTATGTGAACATATTCATTTACCTGTTCAATCCGGTTCTAATTCAATTCTAAAGGCGATGAACAGGAGATATACGGTAGAAGAATACATTACAAAGGCAGAAAGACTCAGGAAGGTTTGTCCGAAAATAAGTATAACATCCGACATTATAGTGGGATTTCCAGGGGAAACCGAGAAGGATTTTGAGGGTACCCTTCAATTAATGGAGACAGTTAAGTTTGACAGCCTATTTTCTTTTAAATATTCTGACAGGGTTGAAACTAAGGCATCAACCCTCACTGAAAAAGTCGATGATGAGGTCAAAGGCAAAAGGTTAAGTATCCTCCAAACCTATCAAAAACTTTTTACTTTAACTAAAAATAGAGGATTGGAAGGCAAAGAGGAAGAGATATTAGTAGAAGGCCCGAGCAAGACTGATCCAACGCGTTTGACCGGCAGAACCAGATCAAATAAAGTAGTTAATTTTGAAGGGTCATCTGATGTAAGAGGATTTATAGTGCCTGTCAGAATAAAGAGGGTATTCCTCAATTCACTAGAGGGCGAGATGAATCCCCTTTACTGTGCTTAATGGAGGTATATATGTTTAGAGAAATGAGAGTAGCGGGATTAACAGTGGACCCTTTTACTAACATGCCTATTATTATCCTTAAGGACATGGAAGATAAGAGTGCGGTTCCAATCTGGATTGGACTGCTGGAAGCCAGTGCTATAGCTACTGAGCTTGAAAAAATTCAGCTTCCTAGACCTATGACCCATGATTTATTAAAGAATATTTTGGACAATTTTAAAGTTGATGTAATGAAGGTAGAGATTAACGACTTGCAGGACAACACCTTCTATGCTACCCTATATCTTAAGATGGGTAATAAGAAGTATGCTATTGATTCTCGTCCCAGTGATGCAATTGCTATAGCTTTAAGAACCAATTCTCCCATATATGTCAGTGAAGAGGTCATTGCACGGTCTAGGAGGATTGACTTAAAAGGGGCAACTATGGGTAAAGAAGGTAAAGAACCAGAAAAATGGGCTGAAATTTTAGAAAACATGTCTCCGGAAGATTTTGGCAAGTATAAGATGTAGGTGAGCCAAGTTAGGGGCTTCGCCCCAAACTTGAGAAGTCAGAATTTAGAAGCCAGTAGTCAGAATGGAAATATAATTAAAAACTGTTCACAGTTTAACGGAGAACAGTGAACGATTTAATAAGATCAACTCCGCAACTCCAATTCCATATTTTGTAACTCTTTGATCCTGTCTCTAAACTCTGCTGCTTTTTCAAATTCAAGCTTATCAGCCGCTTTTTTCATCTGTGCTTTCAAATTTTTAATGAGTTTTGGTATCTCATCTGAAGGTATGTATTCTTCTCCAGATTCCTTGACAATTGGGACAGTGTAATAGTCGGCCTCATAAATTGAGGTTAAGATGCTGGATATGGATTTTTTTATGCTTTCAGGGGTAATGTTGTTCTTTTTGTTAAACTCAGCTTGAATTTTTCTCCTACGGCTTGTTTCATGGATCGTGGTCTGTATAGACCGAGTAATGGTGTCACTATACATTATTACCTCTCCGGCGATGTTTCTGGATGCCCTTCCGCACATCTGGATCAATGACCTTTCAGAGCGAAGAAACCCTTCTTTGTCAGCATCTAATATGGCAACCAGAGACACCTCGGGGATGTCTAGTCCCTCTCTGAGCAGGTTTATCCCTATAAGGACATCGAATTCGTTCATGCGTAAGCTTCTGATTATCTTTACCCTTTCCAGGGTGTCAATATCTGAGTGAAGATACCTCACTCTTATTCCCAACTCACTGTAGTATTCAGAAAGGTCCTCAGCCATCCTTTTGGTCAAGGTGGTGACCAGTACCCTTTCCTTACGTTCGCACCGCTTATTGATTTCATGCAGGAGATCATCAACTTGATCCCTGGCAGGCTTGACGGTGATTGCCGGATCCATGAGGCCTGTAGGGCGAATAATCTGTTCAGCAATCTTACCCTTGCCCTTTTTTAATTCGTAATCTCCCGGTGTAGCAGAGACATAAATAACCTGGTTTATGAGTCCCTCAAACTCATGGAAATTAAGAGGTCGGTTATCAAGGGCTGAGGGAAGACGAAATCCGTATTCCACAAGGGTTTCTTTTCTTGACCTATCCCCACGATACATACCATTAAGCTGAGGGATGGTTACATGACTTTCGTCCACGAATATAAGGAAATTCTTGGGGAAATAATCCACCAATGTATGTGGGGGTTCTCCTGGTTTTCGGTCATCCAGGTATCTGGAATAGTTTTCTATGCCGCTACAGTAACCTGCTTCCTCCAGCATTTCGATATTAAAGTTGGTCCTCTCCTCTATCCTTTGAGCTTCTAACAGTTTGTCCTGGGAACAAAAAAAACGAATCTGTTCCTTTAATTCTCCCTTTATAGCTTCAATAGCTTTTTTTAGCATATCTTTATGGGTAACGTAATGACTTCCTGGATAGATGGTAGCCTTTCCCAGTTTCCTGATCCTTTTTCCCAGGAGGGGATCAATTTCGAAGATGGCCTCCACAAGGTCACCGAATAACTGAACCCTGATGGCCATATCCTCTTCATATGCAGGAAAGATCTCTATCACATCACCCTTGACACGGAATGTTCCCCTATGGAAATCGAAGTCATTCCTTTCATATTGGATTTCCACGAGCTTTGAGAGAATTTTATCTCTAGAAATCTCATGCCCCTCTTCCAGTGACAATAGCATTCCATGATACGCCTCTGGAGAGCCCAGACCATAGATACAGGAGACACTGGCTACGATTATAACGTCATTTCTCTCAAGAAGAGAGCGGGTAGCAGAATGTCTCATCTTATCGATTTTCTCGTTTATAGAGGCATCCTTCTCTATGTAAGTATCCGATTGGGGTATGTATGCCTCCGGTTGATAGTAATCATAATAGCTTACAAAGTATTCCACTGCATTTTCAGGGAATATCTCTTTAAATTCACTGAAGAGTTGGGCGGCAAGGGTTTTATTGGGAGCGATAACCAGAGTGGGTTTCTGAACTTTTTCAATTATATTAGCCATGGTAAAGGTTTTACCTGATCCGGTGACCCCCAGTAGGACCTGGTGTCTTTCTCCGGCATCAAGCCCATTGCTTAGTTTCTCTATTGCCTGAGGCTGGTCACCTCTGGGTGTAAACTCTGTTGTTAGTTTAAACTTATTCATATTTTTATATTTTTGCTTTGTATGATTTATTTCTCAAAGATAGCTCTGGAAAGTCCTATTCAATCTGATCTGACCAAAAATATTAATTTTTGTATAATGAGTAGTTGATAATTAAGATTGCTCTATGTCATTCTTTCTTTATCAACCGACCAGTATAATTATATAATTTTCTTAAATGATACCACATAAGCACTATTACTTGCAACCTCAAGCTGGTATCTGTGAGCATATTATTATCTACACCAAACTAAGCTTAATAACACTCCTTTTGTAATGTTAACCAGGAAATTGAATAACTCATAAATATCCCATGTAACTGCTCAGAAATATTTCTATTGCAAGATATCTTCTTATCTGATATACAAACTAATTTTCTTGACTTTTTACGACTTCATCAAAATGTGAGTCACAGATAATAATAAACAATTTAGGTTCATTGTTTGATTCACCGGGGATGATACTCTGGTAAATGGGGCAGCAACCAGACTATCTGAAATCTAGGAGTGATAGATGAGTTTGACCAGAGCAGCAATAACAAGTGTGGGGAAATTTCTTCCTAAACGCATACTAACCAACAAAGACCTGGAAGGGATCATAGATACGTCGGACGAATGGATCGTTCAGAGGACAGGTATTCGTTCAAGGCACTGCTTAGAACCGGGCTTGGGTAACTCCTATATGGCTGGCAGGGCCGCCAAAGATTGTTTAAAGAGGGTGGGGGTACTCCCTTCGGAGATTGATGCAATCATTGTAGGCACAATCTCACCCGATATGTTCTTTCCATCGACAGCATGTCTGGTTCAGAAGATGATACGGGCAAACAATGCTTGGGGTTTTGATCTGTCTGCCGGATGTTCCGGTTTCCTCTTTGCCCTGACAACAGGGACCATGTTCATAGAGTCTGGCCGCTACAAGAAGGTTCTGGTAATAGGAAGCGATGTAAATACAATTTACCTCACCCCTGAGGACAGGAGTACCTATGTGCTTTTTGGGGATGGGGCCGGCGCTGTGCTCCTTGAACCATCAGTGGACCCCGATCTTGGAATCATCGATTTCGAGAAACGCATTGACGGGGTAGGAGAACCTTATCTTCAGGTAAAGGGCGGGGGAAGCAGAAGACCTGCGACCTTTGAAACCGTTAAGAATAACGAACATTTTGTGTATCAGGATGGTAAAACAGTTTTCAAGTATGCTGTGAAGAATATGGCCGACGTAGCAGTAGCAATGATGGAGCGGAATAATATTCAAAATAGTGATTTGGACCTCTTTGTCCCCCATCAAGCTAATCTGCGAATTATTGAGGCGTGTGCTAAACGTATGGATCTGGATATTAGCAAAGTGATAGTCAATATAGACAAGTATGCTAATACAACATGTGGAACCATACCTTTGTGTCTCTACGATGCTGTAGATCAAGGGCGTTTAAAAAAAGGAGACAGAGTCATAATCGCCTCTTTCGGTGCTGGATTTACGTGGGGGGGAATCTACCTCAGGTGGGCCATCAACAGCATCTG
>WOUX01000055.1 GCA_009773075.1 bacterium
ATTATATAGTTTTCTGTACTTTACCACATAGGTACAAAAAATTCCAAGTTGAAGTTAAAATCTTGCCAGTATATTGTTATAATACACTAAATTTATGCTGAAGCGAAAAGGGGTTTGGGAACAGTCTGTCAAAGATCAAATATCACCCTGGCTATCCATCTACCCTCTTCTTGCCTCACCTGAATCTGATGGTAGGTAACGGCCTTAATCTCGGTCTTTATGGTATGATGGTTCTCCTTAAATTCTTCTCCATAAACAGTCGCGATAAGCCTTCTCTCCCCTATCTCTTCAACCTCGAAGCGTTTCAAGAGCAGCCTTTCTGTGTCATGTAAATACAAAAGCTCTCCCAACCATACTACCATTAACTGTTCCAGGTCTTCACCGTCTACAGCTACTCTTTTTTCAATAGACTCCGTTACCTCGGATGGGTCACATATTATTTCAAACAATGCATCTCCTGCGTTCTGAAAGAGTTCCCTTAAATCCCTGCCGTAAACCTCTATCCCCATATCCGCAGTATGATCTATGAGCTCATATTTCTTCACGTAGTCTCCCATGAATCACTTCTTACAAACTCTACCCCCCTATCTTCCATCTCCTTAAGGGCAGCTCCCCCAGTTTCTTTAGATACTGCTCTTATTGCATCCAGGATCACAAACACCTTAAACCCCTCTGTTAAGCCATCTAAAGCAGTAGCCTTTACACAGTAATCGGTGGCCAGACCACAGAGATAGATAGTCTTTACACCCCTTGATTTCAAGAAAGACGAAAGGTCTGTTTCCTGAAAACCACTGTAAGCCTCCTTGTTTTCCAATGTACCTTTCTTTACAAAGTGTTTTATCCTGTCAACCATAATCCCCTTATGGAGCTCCGCCCCCTCTGTTCCAGCTATGCAGTGGGGAGGCCATAAATCAAAACTACAGTGATCGGGAGGGTGATAGTCCTGGGTAGCTATAACCAGCTCAAACTTACTCATCAATCTATTGATTATGGCGAGAATCTCCGCAGCACCAACCACCTCCAATGCACCACCCTCACAAAAATCGTTCTGAACATCTACTATAATCAATGCATCTTTAGCCATCTCAACACCCCCCCTGCCCTTAGAATCTCTGATTCTCGGGTAGTTAGTATTGCCTTTATAGGGATACTGATGCCTTTAGATTTATTACACAATGTAATATCTCTGCCTGTTCCCAAACCTTTCCTAATCCCTTTAATCTCTATAGTATCCCCCTCTTCCATCTTTTGATAATCCTCATCATTCTGGAATTCAAAAGGTACTATCCCGTAGTTTATCAGGTTATTGCGGTGGATCCTGGCAAATGACCTGGCTATTACAGCCTTTACACCTAAGTACATAGGTGCCAGTGCAGCATGTTCCCTGGAGGAGCCCTGCCCATAGTTCTTTCCACCTATTATAACCCCACCCCCCATCTTCTTTGCCCTTTTAGCAAAATCCCTATCAATCCTGAAAAAAACAAACTCTGATATAGCAGGTATGTTTGACCTGAGAGGAAGGATATCAGATGAAGCAGGCATAATGTCGTCAGTGGTTATGTTGTCTCCAACCTTTATTAGAACAGCACAGCAAATATCATCTTCCAGTGGAGCTTTTAAAGGGATATCTTTTATATTTGGTCCTCGGATTATCTCTACCTCTTCTGAGTTTGGGAAAGGCAGTATTATCATATTATCATTTATCAAAAATCTCTCTGGTTCTTCTACTTCAACCAAATCCAGGTCCATCTCCCTGGGATCTGCTATTGTTCCCTTTAATGCTATAGCCGTTGCAACCAGAGGATTACAGAGATAGATCAGAGCAGAATCGGTTCCACTCCTTCCTTTAAAGTTTCGATTGAAGGATCTAACGGATATTCCACCACTGGGAGGAGACTGTCCCATTCCTATACAGGGACCACAGGCAGGTTCCAAAATCCTCGCTCCACTGGCTATTATAGCTGACAGATCTCCTTCTCTTGCCATCATCTCGTACACCTGTCTCGACCCGGGAGTAACAGTCATACTACACCATGGAGCCACAGTCCTTCCCCTTAATATAGAGCTTACAGATTTCATAACCTGATAGGAGGAATTGGTGCAGCTGCCTATACATACCTGATCTACCCTTTGCCCTTTCAGTTCCTTGATTTTCACTACATTGTCAGGACTATGGGGTTGGGCTATCAACGGCTCTAGTCTGCTCAGGCCCAGGTCAAGTTCCTTATCGTAGGAAGCATCCTCATCGGCTTTAATCTGCCGCCAGTCTTCCTCCCTATTCTGTGCCTTAAGATACTTTTTCGTTCTCTCATCACTGGGAAAGATGGAAGTGGTAGCCCCCAGTTCAACCCCCATATTGGTTATAGTAGCCCTCTCTGTAACACTCAGCGCATCCACCCCCGGACCACCGTATTCTATAATCTTTCCCACCCCTCCCCTTACCGACAACCTTCTCAACACCTCCAGTATGACATCCATTGCTGTTACCCATGGACGGTTGAGTTTGCCTGTAAGCCTTATCATTATAACCTCTGGCATCTTGAATTCATAAGTGCCTGAAGCCATAGCAGTGGCTATATCAAGACCGCCAGCGCCGATAGCTATCGTTCCTATTCCACCAGCCGTGGGGGTATGACTGTCTGTGCCCAGAAGAACCTGCCCGGGAACTGCAAATCTCTCCAGATGCACCTGGTGGCATATCCCATTGCCTGGTTTTGAAAAGTAAGCCCCATACTTGGCAGCAGTAGACTGAAGGAACAGATGATCATCGGGATTTCTGAAATCGGTTTGCAGCATGTTGTGATCTACATACGATACAACAAGAGGCACCTGTACCCCGGGAATATCCATAGCCTCAAACTGAAGATATGCCATAGTACCTGTAGCATCCTGAGTAAGAACCTGATCTATAGAGATTGAGATGGTCTCACCCGGGCAGAGGTTCCCTGAAACCCTATGCTCTCTGAGTATCTTTTCAACAAGATTTTCTCCCATTAACTGCCACCTCTTACCGTTTCAACTTACCAGAACTCCCCTTTAAATACAATAGATTTTCAAGAACCATTCCTACAATAGCTGCTTGACAGTTTTTAAAAAGGCATGTTATACTTATTTTACTAAGGACTAAGGAAGGCAAAAAAGACCTTACAGTTTATGCTTGAAAATTAAGGAATGGGAGGTGTCTGGGCGTATTAAGTGAATAGGCAATGAATCAAGCTCAAATAATTATCACTTAAAAACAAAGGAGAGAAGACCATGAGATTAGAAGGTAAGGTTGCTATTGTAACGGCTTCAGCCGGAGCAGGTATTGGTAAAGCTGCTGTCTGGGCTATGGCAAGAGAAGGAGCAAATGTAGTTGTCACTGACATACACGAGAAGAGGACACTTGGCTTAGCCGAAGAGATCAAATCAGAAACAGGTCGAGATACGCTGGGTATTTTATGTGATGTGTCGAAGCAAGACCATGTAGACAATCTGATAAAAGAAACGTTGAAGAAGTTTGGAAAGATAGACGTATTGGTGAACAATGCAGGAAGGGAGATCCTGGCACAGGTAAAAGACATGACGGATGAACAGTGGGATACCGTTATGGATGTATGCCTCAAAGGAACTTTTCGTTGCTGTAGAGCCGCTTTGCCTTCAATGATTGAAAAGAAAAGCGGAAGCATAATAAATATAGCATCCATTGCTGGGTGGCTAGGTTCTGATACTGGAGAATCTCATTACTGCGCAGCAAAGGCCGGCATTATGGCATTTACGAAATGTCTGGCAAAGGAAGTGTCCAGGTATGGGGTAAGGGCAAATGCCATTGCGCCAGGATTGATCATGAATGAGTTCTTGCGTCGCATATACCCTCCGGACTTCTTTGAAACAGTAAAACCTATGATACCTCTAGGCAGGGAAGGTAAACCGGAGGATATTGCAAATGGTATAGTATTCCTGGCTTCGGATGAATCGAGTTATATGGCTGGTGAGACCATGTGCATAAGCGGTGGGATGTACATGAAATAGCCAAATACAAAGAGAAGAAAACAAGGTTAGACACAAGGGGTAGTCATAGGACTACCCCTTTCTTGTTTAATTAGGCCATCCTGAAAAATTCCCTTTTCCGCTCTCTGATGCAGGTTTTTTGACCCATCTATGACTCGCCCTGTTAGATATCGGAATAGCCTTTAAATTTGCAGGACTTGGATACAATTATCTCTTGCTAAATTTTGCTTTTGAAGTCTAACGCAGACATTTAACCTTTATGCAACTTTCTTGCGTTTCAGCATTCGGGGTTGTCTTGAAACAAGTTTTTTTGAATGTTTTCGCTGTTCCCGGTAAATATGCTCAATATGTTTCTTTACATCGTTTCCAAATTCCCTTTCTGTTTGGTGTCGCACTTTACGGACTTCTTCAACAATAGGATCTTTTATCATGTTATACCTCCATAAGTTCCTCTGGTGTACAAATAATGGGACTATCAAATTCATGTTCGTCATTAATTTTCTCAATGATGCCTCGCACTCGTGCTCCAGCAATATGTGTACAATTCCACGTTACAAGATAGTCAAGCCCATGGTATACGGCAATCGCTATATGGAAGGCATCTGTTCTTGCCTTCCCTGGAACTCCTATAGTATCAAAGTACTCAAGGCCAAGATTGACAATCGGCTCCACTACTTCCAAAAGAGGTATTCCTTCAACAGCTTTGATTCTTTTATTCACTGCCTCTTGGTCACCTCGTGAGATTTCGTCCAATACAAATTGTGAAATAAAAGGTGAGCACTTTGGCAGTATGGTTTCCCACCACTCTCGAGTTAGTTCTTGGTGTGCGGCAACAATCAAATCGCGACTCGGTTTGCCTGTGTAGTAGCTTATAACAGTTGATTCTATATATACCGTTGGCATAGTAACTTCATCAGTTTCCATTATTTTCTTTATCCTTTAGGATCAAAATAGATTCTTTAATTGAAATGTCTTCCTTCGTCAAGCCGAATGCGGCAGTTGAGCAGTGCCCCGGAGGGGCAATCTGTCTCGAACTCCTGGTTCTCCCCGCAGCGGAGCGGAGGGGAGGTTCAGGAGTTCGCTGCTCATCTGCCGCATTCTCCCCGAGCGGAGCGAGGGGAGAACGATGAGCATCAGCGGGAGCCGGATTTATCGGCGATCTGCTGGATGCCCATGTTATGCCATTCTTGAATTGATACTTTCCCTTCGTTGTATTTATGAATAAGCATCGAGATGAGGGATTGATAGGGGAGACCTTCCTCAATCGCTTTTGCCTGAATTTTCTTTAAATCTCGTTCTGTCATTCGGATATTGATCCTTTTCTGTTTTGTCAAACTATTGCGGGCATATTCCTCATATTGTTTTTTCTCTTTTTTGGTAAGGTCAGATACCCATTCTTCAGTTTCAAGCGATTTTGCTAGTTCCATTTCATCTTTATCGATGTATTCCGCTTTTTTCATCTTTTTCCTCCATGCTTCTTTGTTGCCTTGCTATTCGGCATTATTGTTTTTAAGAATATCTTCTCATCATCCTCAACATATGGCACCGAATAGATGTAGTCCTCGATCTTCACCAAAAATATTTTCTGATTCGGGTATTTTTCGGGGTTCGGATGCCTTATGCGGTCAATTAGATCTCCCGAAACAATAGCCAAAACAACTTGCTCAAATGACACTCCGCGCAATTTCTTGAGCAACTCATTTTTGTCATCATTCCAGTCATAATATTTCATAAAAGTATGCCTATTGTATTCTTCTTATAGGGTAACCGAGTTGGATACTTCTGTCAATCATTTTAAAGCCATAATCGCGGCGCTAACCGGCGCGCAGCTTTTTAGCGCGTCCGGTTGAGCGTGTTGTTCGACCCTCTGCCTTGTGAGTGCTATTAATCAGATGCAATTCGAGACGACAACCAAGAGCATGTGCGTACTTTTGCAATGTGGCAAGTGATGGTGAGTGTTTTCCAGTGCCGGACTCTAAACGAGCAATAGCCGATTGGGTTGTACCGATACGTTCGGCGACTTCCGCCTGTGTGATGCCAGCGGCGGCGCGTGCCTTCAGAAACTCGTCCAGGAAAGCAAATTCCTCGTCAAGCCTTTCGTATTCGTCTTTTACGTCCACTCGTTCGAGGGCGCGAGCTTTAAGTTCTTTGTGTGTAAGCATTCTTGATCTCCTTCATCCTCCGCCGAGCTATTTCAAGTTCTTTGAGAGGGGTTTTGTTCGTTTTCTTTATGAATTGGTGCAACATCACAATCTTCTTACCAACCATCGTGCAGTAAAATAACCGTGCGATGCCTTCTGCGGCCTTTAGCCGTAACTCAAACAGCCCGTCACCCATAGCACGGGTGTGTGGCATACCTAAATCCGGGCCGTAGACCTCCATTCGGTCGGAATATCGAAGATAGCGGCCAAGAAAGCCGGCTGGCAATGCAAGGATTTCTTCTTGAATTGATTCACTGTAGTAGGTAATTATCCAATGCATAAATATTTTATATCATATCTGCTATGTTTGGTCTACAAAAAATTGCACGAATTTAATGATCGTGCCGCTCGGTACCAGCGATCTAAATACTTGTCTTTGGGATTTTTTCGGTCTTGTTCCATGTACTTCACGAACCAGGACAGCATACCGTCCCATTGATTCATGTCTCCAGGAGGATGGACGGACCATCCGAGTTCCTCCAAGGTCCAATTCGCCTTTGCGCTGTTTCTGAGCATTGATGT
>WOUX01000056.1 GCA_009773075.1 bacterium
AGCTGGGCGCTAACCGAGCCTGGTGCCGGCTCCGATGTGGGTTCCATGCGGACAAGGGCAGTTCTAAATGGCGATCACTATATCATTAACGGTTCTAAATGCTTCATAACAGCAGGAGGGGTTGCGGACATATACACTACCTTTGTTAGAACCGGTAGCGGGCAGGGGACAAAAGGACTCTCCGGGTTTGTTGTGGAGAAGGATACGCCTGGTTTTAATATAGGTAAGGTAGAGGATAAGCTGGGCATGCGGGGTTCTCAGACTACGGAACTTATCTTTGAGGATGCGAGGGTACCTAAGGAAAACCTCCTTGGCCGAGAAGGTGGTGGGTGGAGTATACTTATGGAATCTATAAAAGAGACCAGACTGGGAATAGCCAGCCAGGCACTGGGTATCGCTCAGGGTGCATTGGACTATGCAACACGTTATTCAAAAGAGAGGGTCCAGTTTGGCAGACCGATATCTGAAAATCAAGGCATCCAGTTCATGCTTGCCGATATGAGGATACAGGTTGAGGCATCCAGAGCATTGATATATCAGACTGCTTCTATGTTAGATCGTGGTATAAGAGATATCCTTCCATATGCTGCTATGGCAAAGTGTATGGCCTCGGATACTGCCATGAGGGTTACGACCGATGCGGTACAGATACTGGGTGGTTATGGTTATATGAAAGACCATCCTGTGGAACGTATGATGAGAGATGCCAAATCTACCCAGATTACCGAAGGAACGAATCAGATTCAGAGGATGATCATAGCCAGGTCTATGCTCAAGTGAATTTGCAGATGGAGATTTGGATTTTTCTCTCATTCCCAGAATGAGAGAAAAAAGGTGTAAGGATTATATACAAATTTTAATGGAAGGAGGACATTATGAAAGTAAGATATGTTTTTTTGAGAATGATTACGTTGGTTTCAATCATAATTCTTTTGGGAAGCATACCCTCTTATGCTGAGGAGGTGAGAGGGGTTACAAAGGATACCATAAAAGTGGGCGTCATAGTTGATATGACGGGTCCTGCCGCTTACATATTGGCTCCAGCCTGCGAGGCATACAGAACCTACTTCCATTACGTAAATGATCAGGGAGGCATTCATGGAAGAAAAGTAAAACTAATCGTTGAGGATGATCGTTATTCAATACCCATGGCTGTCGCCGCATACAAGAAGCTCATCTATAAAGACAAAGTGCTAGCCATCTTGAGTATGGGAGGAAGCGGTCAACACAAGGCTCTCTATGACCAGATAGAGAAGGACAAAATTCCTGTCTTAAGCAACATTGCATGGTCATATCATGTAAGCAACCCGCTAAAGAGATATAGTTTTCACCCTTCAAATGATAATATAGATGAGATAAAACTGATGGTTGACTATATTGTGAAAAATGTGGATAAGGAAAAGCTGAGATTGGCTTATGTTTATACCGATCACGAGGTTGGAAAATCTGGTTTTGGGCAACTGAAAGAAAGCCTTAAGTCTTACGGTTTAGAACTCCTGGGTAAGGAGGTTGTTGACCTTGCAGCTTTTGATGCAAGCTCTCAAGTCCTGAACCTAAAGAGGAACAGGATCAACTTCATTATCTCATTTACAGGTGTTGGGGGAGGCATTGCAATGCTGAAGGATGCTAAAAGACTTGGTTATTTTCCTGTGATTATGTCTTCTTTTCACTTAATAGGAGACGATACCATACAAATTATAGGACAAGCGGCAAAGAACCTACTCATGATTGGTTCTGTAGGTTCTTGGTATGATGATGAGCCTGGATCGAGAAGAATGAGAGAGATAACATTACAACACCATTCAGGATCTATTGAGAAGTTTAAGTTAAATAGACACTATGCTAAATTCTGGGTTACAGCTATGATTCTTGCCGAAGGTCTCAAGAATGCAGGTAGAAGCCTCGATCAGGAGACCCTAGTAGCTGGTCTGGAAAAGATAAAAGACCTCGATACTGGTGGTCTTATGCCCCCAATAAGCTTCAGTCCTACCAGAAGGAAAGCGCATGATAGTGGGAAATTCTACAAAGCCGATGTAGAAAAGGAGCATTTTGTTGCAATTTCTCGATGGGTCAGACCTGCCCACTGAAGTCGTAAAGACCGGTTTCCTTGAAGATTCAAGTCCTTGTTTAGCACTGCTTCGAAGGGTGAAGCCGTGTTAAACACAACACTTAAGAATGGAGGTATATCATGAGGAAGCATAGTCTTTTGATAACGGCACCAATAGTGTTTTTACTTTTGGTTCTTTTTATGAGTGCTCCCTCTTATGGTGGAGAGGTGAGGGGGGTGACCAGTGATACCATAAGGATGGGCCATATTGCTGATATGACAGGACCAACAGCCGATACCGAGAAGTTTCTTGCCGAAGGTGTAAAAAACTATTTTCAATACGTGAATAGCGAAGGGGGGATAAATGGCAGAAAGGTTAAGGTAATATTTGAGGACGATCGTTATAGTGTCCCAGGTGCCTTGGCGGCCTTTAAGAAACTGGTCTATAGAGATGGGATATTTGCCCTGATAGGTGCTGGATCAACCGGAGGTACAACTTCTTTGTTCCGGCATATCGCCAAAGAGAAGACCCCCATGTTCAATTATCCCGTTTCAGATATAATATATATCCCACCTAAGCGATATATCTTTGGACACGGCCTTACCTCTCAAGATGAGGTGAGGACGATTTACCATTACATACTGAACGTATTAAATGATAAGAATCCCAAGATTGCCATTGTTTATCCGGATACTGAATACGGGAAGTACGGCAGGGATGCTGCAAGGGAAAGATCTAAGAAGTTTGGTTTGAAACTCCACGAAGAAGTCCTGTCTATAGGTGCACTAGATGCCACTTCGCAGGTTCTGACTCTGAAGAGGATAAGCCCAGACTACATTATCTTACATGGTCCGCCAGCATTTGCCGGAGCGGTAATGAGGGATGGAAAGAAGCTGGGTCTATCTGTAAAGTTGTTTATTGCGACCTATTTTGCAGCCGATGATGTCACAGTAAGAATGGCGGGTAGGGCCTCGGAAAAATTTATCGGAACAAGTAATGTATGCACCTGGTATGATAAAAGTCCTGGGGCGGAAAGAATGAGAGGAATCACACAAAAATTGAACCCTGATATTCCCGGATCACATTATGGGAGATTGTATACCCTTGGCTGGCTTGCGTCTGTGGTTATGACCGAAGGGATGAAAAGTGCAGGGAATGATCTGAACAGCGAGAGTATGGTAGAGGCTCTGGAGAGTATCAATGACCTTGATACAAAAGGTCTATGTGGGCCTATTGGCTTTGGTCCCGGTGACCGCCAGGGCATGAAGTATACAAAATTCTTTAAGGCCGATGTAGAACACAAGGCGATAGTTCCTATTACCGATTGGATAAGGTATGTTAGGGAATGAAAAGGTCGGTTTTTTAAATTAACTTTAAGAAAAGGAGAACGTCATGAAAAGAAGACATGTTTTTTTAAGAATGATTATGTTGGTTTCAATCATTATTCTTTTGGGAAGCATACCATCTTATGCTGAAGAGGTGAGGGGGGTAACAGATGGAACAATAAAGATAGGCACCATATCCGACATGACCGGTCCCGCTGCGGATGTTTACCATGCCCTAATCCCAGGAATGCGAACATACATACAATTTATAAATGACCAGGGAGGGATACATGGCAGAAAAATCAAAGTCATCACAGAGGACGATAGGTATTCTAGCCCTTTAGCATTGGCCGCTTTCAAAAAACTCGTCTACAACGATAAAGTATTTGCATTTTCAGGAGCAGCATCCGCAGTTGGGCCGACTCGTGCTATCATTCCCTTCATTGAGAAAGAAAAGATACCTTCGATCACCATGACTAACGACGTAGCATACTTTACTCCGGCTAGAAAGTATATTTTCACCGCTCTCCCATTTTATGAAGACCAGATAAAAGTGATCTTCGACTATCTGTGGAATGACCTTAAAGTAGACCGTCCTAAAATAGCGCTTGTCTACATGGAATCCCCATCAAGTATACCGGTTTTACATCTGGTTAGGAGCTTGGTAAAAAAGTATAATGCTTCACTCAGTGAAGTAATCATACCCGTAGCCGGTCTTGACATGACTTCACAGGTGCTCTTATTAAAGAGTGCTAAACCGGATTATGTCATTATTCATGGGTATCTAGCCAATACGGCAGCTGTTTTAAGAGATGCGAAAAAATTTGGCTTTAATAGTCAGATTATAGCTATGCAATATGCGGTTGTCGGAAAGCTGATAGAAATGACTCGAAGTGCGGCTAATGGCCTGATGGGAATCAATGGATTGGGATCTCCTGTCGACAACACTCCCGGAATGGTTCAACTAAGGAAGATTGACAAAAAATACAACCCTGGTTCGGAATATCGAGATGAAAACTACGTACAGGGTTGGTTAATTTCAATGATACTCTGTGAGGGTTTAAAGAATGCAGGGAGAAATCTGAATAGCGAAACCCTGTTAAAAGGATGGGAAAAGATAAAAAACTTTGATACACAGGGTATATGTGGAGTTGTAAATCTTGGCCCAGATAACCACAAAGTAGTTAAGAACAGCAGGATATACAAGGCTGATGTGGATAATCTCAGGTTCATCCCAATTACAGACTGGAGAGGGGCAAAAGAGTGACATTTTTTTAGAGAAATCTGAAAACCGGCAACTCATCTCCCGGTGAAATCATGGGAGGTGTATACACAGCGCTTATGTTTGTATCTTTTACTGACTGTCCTGTATATCTTGGTAATCCCTGCATTTAATGCAGAAACGGCGGTGTTTTTTTTCAACACGATCTTACTAGAAATAAACAAGCAGGCATTTTCTTGTTTATAAAGGTTTCAAAACTGACGAACTTGTAAAAAGCTCCGCTATGCCAGAGCGTCGGTATTATAATAGAAAAAGAAAATAACTTGAGCTCTCAGTAAATTGCGGAGCTAAGCCATTGGCTCAGCTCCGCAGTATGCCGTTTCCCCTTTGTTAACCCTTCCTTTTGCGTCTTTCGACTCTCTCTATTCAGATTATTAAGAAGCAGTAACTTTCAGAAATTTTTACATTGACAAAAGATAATAGTATATTAGAATTGAGATGCAATGACTGAGAGTCATTAGATAACTGCTAGTCAAGAACAGTCAAGAAAGGTTTTCAGAATGGGTGTAATAGAGAGAAAAGAGAGGGAGAAGCAGAAGAGAAGACAGGATATTGTGGACGCTGCATGCGAGGTTCTTTCAGAAAAAGGTTTTGCTACAGCTACCGTTGATGATGTATCGAACAGGGTAGAACTGGCTAAAGGGACCATCTATCTCTATTTTAAGACTAAAGAAGAGCTGTTTATGTCGGTTTTTATAAAGGGGCTTGATAACCTGCTTGATAAATATAGGGAAACAGCCAACCTGGATTTAAACCCCGCTGATATGCTGGATAGGTTGGCTTTATCATTCTATCGATACTACAAAGAAGATATAAATTATATAAAAACCGCAGCATACTTACTCCATGAGGATATAATGGAGAAGATACCCCCTGAATTATCGAATGAGATCAATCATAAGGCAGGCATGACCCAGAAGGTTTTAAGAGACGTAATCCAAAAAGGTATTGACCAGGGCGATTTTATAGATGTAGACCCCCGTCAAGTGGCCCGTATTCTGTGGGGTTTATCTATCGGTATTGCCCAAACTATGGTTATGAGGATTCATCTTAATGTCCCAGAAGATGATGTAAGGGAGCTTCTTGTCTCCGCTTTTAATCTGGTGAAGAGAGGCTTATTACGTAATCAGAGCGGTATTTAAACCTGTTGTGCGTTAAAGGCTAATTTGGTCATAATAGAATAAGGGTGTATTAATATTAAGAATTTACAATGGAGGAGGTAATTATGACAAGAGATGGAAAGAAGACCGCTAAGGTAGGGAATGCTGAAATAGACATTACGACAACAGTAGGAGATATCAGAGGGGTAGAAAGTCTGGTTAAGGAATGCATTGAAACTACGTGGTCTGAAAACCTGGTGAACCAGATCAAGGTTTGGTTAACACCATATCCTCATGCTACAGATTTGGCGGAATGGGATAAAACCCTGTTAGAAAGATACCCATTCCTCTATACAAGTATCGTTAAGACCTGTAGTGACTGCCCTCTGGGACCATGTGATTTGGATAAGTTAAAGGGGATATGTGGTTTAGACCTGGAGGCATATCAGGCAAAACTTGCTCTACAGGCTTCTTGTAGAGGTCTGGCAATCCATCTGTCCACGTGTAGGGACCTTCTTAACCACTGTTTGAAGGAATACGGAGAAGATGCAGAGGTCAAATGGGGTAAGAACGTTGCCTATGGGATGATGAATGTCAACTCGCTGCTGGGCTTTTCTCCCACGAATTTGGGTGAGGCCAACAAGGTCCTTACCTATATAGAGGATCAACTAACAGAGCTTCTGGCATCTGCCAGCGGAGGGTTTGAGGGCAATGCTACAGATATGGAATCAAAGACCCTCCATGGAGGAACGCTTCTCCTTGCGGCGATAGAACTTGACGAGTTTTTGAAATATGCCTTTTTCGATTTCTTGTGGTCTCCCGATAAAGACCTCAAGGAGCTTCCAGCATGGCCTGAAGCCAACATCCAAACCGGGATGGGGACAGTAGATACAGAGAAACCGGTTATTGTGTTTTTGGGATTCAATTTTTTGCCTGCATGGAACCACGATCTCGTCAGATTTTATGACAAGGGAAAGATCCTTGCCACTCCTCTAAAAACCAATCGCGTTCTCAGAATGGGAATAGCGGACGTCCTGGTAATAAGTGAAACCTGTTGCAAGGCAGAAATACTGAAAGAGGCGGCAAAAACCGATACAAAGGTTATTGCCACGAGTTTTAAACAGAGTATGGGGTTGCCAGACAGGTCTCCGGATACGGTCGATGATATAGGAAAGGATCTCTTAAATGGCCTTGATGCCGTTTTGATTACTAATCCGGAGAAAGCGGCTGAGGTGGCACTAAAGGTAGTTGAGAAGATAAAAGAGAAACGGAAAAATTCATATCTCTTGTCTGAAGAGGAAATTAAGGCTCTTTCTTCAAAATGCGATGAATGTGATGCCTGTTTCAGGGCATGTCCCAACAGCTTACAGATTAGTAGAGCATTAAAAGCCGCAGAAGGTGGTGACCTTTCTCGGTTGTGCGAACTTTATGGTCAGAGTATTTACTGCGGTAAATGTGAAGAAGCCTGCCCTCAGGATATCCCGATAATAGACCTTATTTTGGGCGCTGCCAAAGATGCTATAAAAGAGGATAAATCAGTCATGAGGGCAGGAAGAGGGACATTCAGTAACGTGGAGGTGAGGGATTGGGCTATTACAGGATTTTCAACCCCTGTTACCATTGGAATAATTGGCTGTGGTAGTACAAAGGGTTCTGAAACGGACGTAGCCCGTATGGCCAATGAATTCATCTCTAATAATTATGCGGTGAGCGTTGCAGGCTGTGTGGCATCTGAGATTGCCCGATATAAGGATGAAAAAACAGGGAAATCTGTCTATGAAATGTATCCTGCCCTTCAGAATCCCCGATGTCTCGTAAATACAGGCGGATGCCTGGCTCAATCCCTTCCGTTGAATGTCACTTTTTACAAGGTTGGCTATATGGGGTTTAGGTGCCCATACAGAGCAACCTATTCTATGCAGTCCGAATTTATAATGCGTTTTGCCAGCGCTCTCATAATATGGGGAACTACCTCAGAATTGATGTACAATCTGGCACTAGGTCATGCAAGGGCGGGAACGCCTGTTATTGTTGGGCCTGATGGATTCAAATTTAAAACGTATATGATGGGCAACAAGTATGATCGAAGCAAGTGGTGGGCCTATCACGGCAATACAGGAGAGAAGAGGGAAGTGGACCCTGTGCCTGAACATATGATAATGCCTGTAGAGACAGTAGATGAGGCACTTGCCATGGTTCCGAAGTTGGGTTTTATATTCCAGGAGATGGAGGTAGCGAGGCAGAACAAATTTTCTCTCTATCTGGATTATTATCAAAAGAGATTTGGTGTTCTTCCTGACGACTGGCATCTGTATATAAGAAAAGAGATAGAGATACCAACGACGAAGAAGGCTAAATTATTAAGACTCCTTGAAGAAGAGCATGGATGGGAAATAGATAAGAAGAAGGGTAGAATAATCAAGGCCAAACATAGAGATGGAAGATTGCTTCCACACGAACAGTTCCTCGAGGAATATGGATTTAAGCCAGGTCAGTATATAACGCTTTTACCAAGGCTGGTTTACAAGCCCAGGCAGGACCGAGTGTAAAAGGTTTATTTATTAACCTTGTTTACAAAAAGGAGAATTGTCATGAAGAAAAAAGACCAGTTAGCACGCATAGGTGTTTTGGTTTTTGTTCTGGTACTTCTGGTAAATATACCTTCCTATGCTGAAGAGGTAAGAGGTGTCGCGAAGGATACAATAAAGATTGGAATGATAACTGATATGACTGGCCCTGTAGCCGGGCTGCTTGTCCCCTATGCGAATGCCCACAGGGATTACTTCCAGTGGGTAAACGAACAGGGTGGGATACATGGGAGGAAGATAAAACTTTTGATTGAAGATGACAGGTACAGTATACCGGCGGCAGTTGCTGCTTTTAAAAAACTGGTGTACAGAGATGAGGTGCTTTGTATCTCAGGCCCGGGAGGAACAGGGCAGCATACTGCCTTGTTTTCCCAGCTTGAAAAGACTAAAATGCCTTCTTTTGCTGTAGCTATTTCGCCGACGATGTATACTCCTTACAAACGGTATGTCTTTATACCTGCCGGCGACTACTGGGATTTTATTGGTGTGATTTATGATTATATACTGAATAGGATGAAGGTAAAGGCCCCCAAGATAGCCATGGCCAGACCTGACACGGAGGGGGGGAAAGTTGTTGCTGAGGGTGGTAAGAAGTGGGCAGGGTTTTACAATCAAAAGTATTATGAGGAAATTCTGGCTGTTGGGGCGACGGATGCAACATCTCAGATACTTAGGCTTAAGAAGGAAGGTGTGGATAATATTGTGGTTGCAGCTAATACTACAGATGCAGCATCTCTGGTATTGAGGACTTGCAGGAAATTCAATTATTCCCCCAACGTACACGGCGTTCAGTATGCATGCGGTGATGAGGTAATAGAAAGTGCAGGTGAAGCAGCCAGAAATTACTACGGTGTTCATGCATTTAGCATGTGGTACGATGATACTCCAGAGATGAAAAAACTCAGAGAGGCTTTTATGAAATATCATCCCGGAAGCAAACCGCCAAACCCTATGTATCAAATGGGCTGGTATTGGGGGACAATCATATCCGAAGGGCTTAAAAGGGCAGGTAGAGATGTTGATGGCGAAAAGCTGGTAGATGCCATTGAGACACTCAGGGACTTTGACACCGGAGGACTCTCTGGGCCTGTCACGTATACGTCGAAATCCCATAAAGCCACTAATTACTGCAAGATTTTTAAGACTGACATGAAGAAAAAAAGGCTTGTTGCGATTACGGATTGGTTGAAGCCGGCTGAATGAGAAAAGGGTTGAGGGACAATGATTCAGTTGACCTGTTACAAAAAAGGAGGATACCATGGAAAGAAAGAATACCTTGGTAAGTATGGGTATAGGTGTTTTGGTATTTGTCTTGGCTATTCTTATGAGTGTACCCTCTTATGCCGGTGAGGTGAGAGGGGTTACTGGTGATACGATAAAGGTTGGGGTTGTAATGGATTTGACAGGACCGACGGCAACTACTCAGATCCCTGCGAAAGAGGCAGTTGTAAATTACTTTCGTTACATCAGCGATCAGGGTGGAATCCATGGAAGGAAGATAAAGTTATACATTGAAGATGACCGTTATTCAGTACCTCTTGACATAGCGGTCTTCAAGAAACTCGTTTTCAGAGATAAGGTATTTTCAATTATCTTTCTAATTTCGTCCCCTTCAGCCAGGGTATTGCTCCCGCAGATGGAGAAAGAAAAGGTGCCAGGAACTATCATAGGTCTGACAGAAGAAGTTGTGATTCCCACCAGACGTTATATGTTCATGCCTGTAGCCAGTTATACGGATCATGTAAAGGTGTTATTCGATTATGTTATGAATGACCTAAAGGTGAAGAACCCGAGGATGGCCTATATTGGTCCTGATAATGAGTATGGAAAGACAGGATATGCTGCGGCACAGATGAGCGCCGAACACTATGGTATAAAGATAGTTGATCGGGAATTTTTTTCTCCTGGGGCAGTGGAGGCAGTATCCCAGGTACTCCTCATGAAGGGGGCAAAACCGGATTTTGTCATTTCTCACAATTATGTGGATAATTCTATTGCATTGCTACGTGATGTCAGAAAGATGAATTTTTCCATCCCCTTTCTTGGCACCAGTGGCTCGTGTACTGATGACCTTGTTAGAATAGCAGGTAAAGCTGCGGAGAATTACACTGGTACTCATCCGTTCAATTCATGGTATTCTCATACTCCAGGGATTGCTAAGATGAAGGAAATCCACAAGAAATACTCCCCTGGTACAGAAAAGGAATCTCGGACTGGATATCATATCTTTGCATGGGTTTCTGCCATGACCTTTGCTGAGGCAATGAAAAGGGCAGGTAAAGATTTAAATCCCGATAGTATGGTAAATGCATTGGAATCCTTTAACAATTTTGATACGGGAGGACTGTGTGCCCCCATAACTTATGGGCCGGACAAACATAAGGGGGGCAACTCTACGATGCTATTCAAAGCGGATGTGGAAAAGGGGAGGCTTATATCTGTTGGCGATTGGAGAAAACCCAGCTTCTGACCATTATTCAAGTTAATTGCTTTACAAACGAACTTGGTGAACCGTAATTTAGAGAACAGTAGCCAGAATGGAAATGGTTTGTTTTGGCTAGTGACTTCCATCGGAACTTCAAGCAGTTACAGAAATCCCAAAATATTACAAAAGAAAAAAAGAAAAAGCACTATTTATTGCCGAGGGAGGTAGAGGAATATGTTTGATAAGGATAAAATTGAGTCGCTAGTGGAAAAGCAAAAGGAATGGGAAGAAAAGAGGGAAAATAAGGCACTGGAAAAACTGGGGGAGAGGCAGGATGTATTTGAGACCCATTCGCAGATACCTGTAAAACGTCTCTATACTCCTAAAGATATCGAAGACTTCGATTATGAAAGAGATACCGGATTTCCAGGTGATTATCCCTTCACCAGGGGGATATATCCCGTAGGCTATAGAAGTCGTACCTGGCAGGCGAGACAGGTATGTGGGTTTGGAACCCCTGAAGAGACCAATGAGAGGCTCAAGTATCTTATTGAAATGGGAGAAACCGGTGTAACTGTAGTCTTCGATCTTCCCACAAACAACCATGCCATAGATTCCGATAACCCGCTGGCGGAAGGCCAGGTAGGGATGAACGGGTTGCCTGTGGACACATTGCAGGATATGGAAGACGCCTTCGAGGGGATTGATATAGTCAAGTACCCGGTTACCCTTATTGCCAGGTGTCCCGTTATGTTGTTTATGTTAATTGCCGTAGCAGAAAAGAGGGGGATAGACCTTTCAAAATTGAGAGGTACGAGCCAGCTGGATTTTTTAACCTCTTATGTTGCCAATAAGCAGGCAATCTTTCCTGCCCCT